>NZ_CDWWXB010000041.1:0-18839 GCF_977971855.1 Frankia sp. CoWAU3
CTGACCGTGCTGCTCAGCAGCCACAACATGAACGAGGTCGAGGAGATCTGCGACAACGTCACGATCATGCGTACCGGCCGGGTGGTCTACCACGGCTCGATCGGCCAGCTGCGTGCCCAGGCGCCGGACCCGTCCCACCGGCTGGCGACCAGCGACGACGACCGGGCGCTGGAGCTGGCCGCCGACCATCCCGGCGTAGCCGTGTCGACTCATCCGGACGGCGGGCTGGCGCTGACCGCCCAGCCCGTGGCCGCGGACGCCTACATCATCGCCCTCGGCCGGGACGGTGTGGCCGTACGGACCCTCGGACTGGAGATCGCGCCACTGGAGTCGCTGTTCTTCATGTTCACCGAACCCGACCGGACCGCCGCCGCCGACCTGCCAACCCAGCAGCACGCCCGCCTCGGAGCGACCCGGTGACCACGACAAGCACAGCCTCCGCGACGACCACCACGCCCCCCGGCGACGGTCGGGGCACGTCCGGCCGGCCGCGGCCGGGTGACGAGCGCCTACCGGTGGGAGGTCACCAAGCTTGCCGCCCAGGCCCGCACCCGCGCGACGCTCGCCGTCTGCCTGCTCGCCCCGTTCGTGTTCGTCGTGCTGCTCGACCGCCAGGACCGTGTCCCGAAGGACACCCTGTACGGCCGGTGGTTGCACGCCAGCGGCTTCGCGACCCCGCTGCTCATCCTCGGCTTCGCCGCCCAATGGGTGTTCCCGCTGCTGACCAGCCTGGTGGCCGGGGACATCTTCGCCAGCGAGGACCAGCACGGCACCTGGAAGACGATCCTGACCCGCTCGCACAGCCGCACCCAGATCTTCTGGGCCAAGACGTTGGCCGCGGCGACGTTCGCGGTCCTTGTCCTCGCCGTTCTGGCGGCCAGCTGCCTGGCCGCCGGCGTCCTGCTCGTCGGTCACCAGCCGCTGGAAAGCCTCTCGGGCACCCTGCTGCCGCCCGGCCGGACCGCCGGGCTGGTGCTGGCCGCGTGGGCGACCGTGCTGCTGCCGCTGCTCGGCTTCACCGCCCTCGGGATCATGCTGTCGGTGCTCACCCGCAGCAGCCCCGCCGGGATCGTCGGCCCGATCATCCTCGGGCTGCTCATGCAGCTCTACTCGTTCCTCAACGGCGCCGACGCGATCCGCCACCTGCTGCTGGTCACCCCGTTCGACGCCTGGCACGGCCTGCTGGCGGCGCACCCGTACTACGGGCCCCTGGGTCAGGGTGCGCTGGTCAGCGTCGGCTACATCGCGATCTGCCTGGCGGTCGCCTACACGGCGCTGCGTCGGCGCGACATCACCGGAGGCTGACCCCGATGCGACGACCTGCCCTCGTCCGACCTGCCCTCGTCCGACTGGCCCGGGCGACGTCCGCCGTCAGCGCCGCGACCGCCCTGGCCGGTTGTGCCACGGACGTCACCCGGCCCCGCGTCGAAAACTCCTTCGGTCCCGTCTTCGCCAACCTCTACACCCACCAGCAGGCCCTGCTCGGTCACCCCGGCCTTACCCCGGCCGCCGTCGCAGCCAAGGCCAGTTGCGACAAAGGCGGCCCCCAGGTACCGGACCGGGGCGCCGGCAGCGACTGGATCTGCCAGCTCCGCTGGACCGACAGCGCCGGAAAGCCCCAGAACGGCAAGTTCGAGCTCCAGGTCCGCTCCAACGGCTGTTACCAGGCCGGCGGCCCATCCAAGCTTGTCGGTCCGCTGACCATAAAGGCCACCACGGGCACCTATGTGATCAACCCGGTGTTCGAGTTCGACGGCTGCTTCGACACCACCTGAATCGCGGGGCGTGGGGAGGCACGGCCGGCACGGCCATCCCGGTGAGCGGGGCCGGCCGGCCCCGCGTCCCGCCCTCGGGCGCGAACCGATCAACCAGGAAAATAACCCTTGGACGTAACCTATGATATTCATGAAACTACTAGATAGGACTACTGGCGAGGTCAGGCGTGGCCCTGGGCCAACAGCATTGCGTTTAACCACCCGATTTCTATCTCCCAGCCACCCCTAGGAGTGGTGCAACCACCCTTCGCTGGCTGCAAAGTTGTGACCCACTTCACGCAACGATGCAGCGGAGGGCCGATGGGAATCCTGGTCAATATCGACAACGGTGGCACGTTCACCGATGTGTGCGTGACGGACGGTGAACGCATCGTGCATGCGAAGACGCCGACGACCCCGCACGATTTAACGCAGTGTTTCGTCGACGGGCTGCGGACAGTGTCCGACCGGCTGTATGGCGAGGAGGACACCGCTCGTCTGTTGCGCGAGACGGAGTACCTGCGCTATTCGACGACGTCGGGTACGAACGCCGTGGTCGAGCGGAAGGGCGCACCGGTCGCCCTGCTGGTCGACAGCGGTGCGGAGGAGGACGTCTACGGCATTGCGAACCTGGTCGACGCCTCGCTGTGGCAGGCGTTGGTGCCGCATTCTCCGGTCGGGATCGCGGTGGGCGCCGACGGGTCGGTGGGCCTGGCGGAGTTCACGACGGCAATCAACGAACTGTTGGCGACGAGCACCTCGCGGATCGTGATCGCGCTGCGGAGCGCGGCGGCGGAGCGGGTGATCAAGAATCTGTTGTTGGAGCGGTACCCGCGGCATCTGCTGGGCGCGGTTCCGTTCACCCTGTCGCATGAGCTTGTGCACGACGTCGACGACGCGCGGCGGGTGCTGACCGCGGTTCTGAACTCCTACCTGCACCCGGGGATGGAGCACTTCCTCTACGGCGCGGAGAAGGCGTGCCGGGAGAACGGGCTGGCTCGCCCGCTGCTGATCTTCCGGAATGACGGGGACTCGGCCCGGGTGGCCAAGACCACGGCGTTGAAGACGTGGGGTTCCGGGCCGCGGGGTGGGCTGGAGGGCAGCGTCGCCTACGCCTCGCTCTACGGCGCGGACGTGCTGGTCGGGGTGGACGTGGGTGGCACCACGACCGACGTGTCGGTCGTGGTGGACAAGGCCCTGACGGTGCACGCGCACGGCCGGGTCGATTCGGCGCAGACCTCGCTGCCGATTCCGGACCTGAGCAGTGTCGGGCTGGGTGGCAGTTCGGTGGTCCAGGTCGTCGACGGTCAGATTCAGATCGGTCCGCGCAGTGTGGGTGCCGCGCCCGGCCCGGCGTCTTTCGGCCGTGGTGGCACCGATGCGACGGTGACCGATGCCCTGCTGCTTGCCGGGGTGTTGGACCCGGACAACTATCTGGGTGGGGATCTGAAGTTGGACCCGGCCCGGGCGGAGCGGGCGTTGCTGACCCATGTCGGGGAGCCGCTGTCGTTGTCGGCGCAGGCCGCGGCACTCGCGGTGTTGCGGGTGTTCGAGGAGCAGGCGGGGGCCGCGGTCAAGGAGATGATCTCCGCGGCGGGTCGTGAGCCGGGTGAGGCCACGCTGCTGGCCTTCGGTGGCGCCGGTCCGGTGCTTGCCTCGGGGATCGCGCGGGCGGCAGGGATCGCGCGGGTGATCGTGCCGCATCTGTCGGCGGTGTTCAGCGTGTTCGGTATCGGTTTCAGCGGGTTGGCGCACGAGTACAGCGTGCCGATGCCGGGCGTCGACGTCGAGGTGAAGGCGGCCCGCGACGATCTGCTGGCCCGCGCGCGGCGTGACATGTTCGGTGAAGGCGTGTCCATCGACGAATGCACTGTCGAGACCCGCGGCCGATTCATCGTCGACGGCGTTTTGCGGGACGAGACGTGGACCGACGGGTCGTCTCCCGGGCAGGCCGATCAGCTGGTGGTGCGGGCCTGGTATCCGCTGCCGACCTTCGAGCTCGTGGCCGATGAACACAGCACGGTCCAGCCGGCGGCCGCGGACGGATCGCGTCGTATCCATTTCGCTGACGGTAACGAGCAGGAGATTGCGGTCTACCGTCCGGAGAACCTGGGGCCGGGGCAGGGGGCCGCGGGGCCGGCGCTGGTCGCGGGTGACTATCTGACCTGTCTGATCGAGCCCGGGTGGGGGTTCCGGGTGAGCAGCAACTCTGACCTGATCCTGGAGGCCCAGCAGTGAGCGAGCAGCAGTCCACCGTGAACATCACCGAGTATCTCGCGATTAATCTAGCGACCGAGCGATGGACCTGCCGGGTGTGCGGGCAGGACATCGCGAACGCCCGCGAGAACTACAAGACCGGGCTGCTGGTCCACAACCGTGACCCGCGGGAGATTCACCGGCCGATCCTGGACGAGAGCTACGAGTTCACCTACGCCCCCGACCCGGCCTGGTGCCGGATCGTCGAGTTCTACTGCCCGGGTTGCGGGACGCAGGTGGAGAACGAGTACCTGCCGCCTGGCCATCCGCTGACGCACGACCTCGAACTCGATATCGACGCGTTGAAGCGTCGCCACCTCAGCGCTGTGGAGGGCTAGGGACATGCGGCAGGTAAGCGTTGACATCGGTGGTACGTTCACCGACTGCTTTCTTGTCTACGACGACGCCTACATCGAGGCGAAGTCGCTGACCACGCATCACAACCTCGCCTCCGGGTTCATGGATGCCCTGGCAAAGGCCAGCGCCCAGGCGGACCTGGATGTGCAGACGGTGCTCTCGACCGTCGACGCGGTGCGTTACGCCACGACCCTCGGGACGAACGCGCTCATCGAACGCAGCGGTCCGGCGGTCGGCATCCTCACCACCGCCGGTTTCGAATCGACCGTGCCGCTGATGCGGGCCCGTGGCTACGGCGACGGGCTGACCGAGGCCCAGCAGTCCGACCTGCCCGCCGCGGACCGGCCGGTGTCGCTGGTGCCGGTGACCCGGATCGCCGGAGTGCAGGAACGCGTCGACTACGGCGGCACGGCGGTGCTGTCCATCGACGAGGACGACGTGCGCCGCCAGGTGCGCAAGCTGGTGGACGAGGGCGCGCAGGCGTTCGTGGTCGCGCTGGTCAACGCGGTGATCAACCCGGCCCACGAGAAGGAAGTCGAGCGGATCATCCTCGACGAGTACCCCACGCACATGCTGGGGTCGATCCCGATCGTGCTGTCGCACCGGGTGACCGGCCGCAAGGGTGAGTACGCCCGGACCATGTCGGCGGTCATCGACGCCTACCTGCACAGCCAGATGTACCACGGGCTGGCGTCGCTGGAGATCGAGCTGCGCCGCAACGGCTACACCAAGCCGATGCTGCTGGTGCACAACACCAGCGGCATGGCCCAGCTGAACTCGACCTCCTCGCTGCAGACCATCCACTCCGGACCGGTCGCCGGGTTGGAGGCCACCAACTACCTGTCGAAGACCTACCACCAGCCCAACGTCATCGCCACCGACATGGGCGGCACCAGCTTCGACATCGGCCTGGTCACCTCCGACGGGGTGAAGTTCTACGACTTCAACCCGGTCATCGACCGCTGGCTCGTCTCCACCCCGATGACCTACCTGCACACCCTCGGCGCCGGCGGTGGCTCCATCGCCCGCTACGACCGCCTGTGGGAGGCCATCGAGGTCGGCCCGGAAAGCGCCGGCTCCGACCCGGGCCCGGCCTGCTACGGCCGGGGTGGGCGGTTCCCGACCACCACGGACGCGAACCTGGTGCTGGGCTACCTCGACGCGGACAACTACGCCGGTGGCACGATCAAGCTCAGCCTGCGCCGGGCGCAGCGGGCCATCGAGGAGCACATCTGCAAGCCCACCGGACTGAGCCTGATCGAGGCGGCGAAGGCGATCAAGCGCAAGGTGGACAGCAACATGGCCAACGCGATCTTCAAGGAGGTCGCGGTTAAGGGCTATAACCCGAAGAACTTCGTCGCGCTTAGCTACGGCGGCGGTGGTCCGCTGCACGCCTGCGGATACGCCAACACGCTGGGCATCCAGAATGTGCTGATCCCGCCGTTCAGCTCGGTGTTCTCCGCGCTGGGCGCCGGCAATATGAACCAGCTGCACATTCACGAGTACTCGATGTACCTGATGGTCTACGACGCCACCACCCGCAAGATGTTGGACGACTTCCAGGTCTTCAACGACACGGTGACGGAACTCGCCGCGAAGGGCCGCGACGACCTCCTCCGCCAGGGCGCCGACCCCGCCAACATCCGCTCGCGGGTGGAGCTGGACATGCGCTACGGCAACCAGCTCGCCCAGATCGGGGTCGTGTTGCCGTTCGACCGGCTCACCTCACACCGCGACGTGATCGAGCTGCTGGACCTGTTCAGCAGCATCTACGCCAAGCGGTACGGCGAAGGCAGCCAGGCACCCGAGGCCGGTGTGCGCATCAACGTCATCCGCGTGGTCAGCTACGTCGAACGCGACAAGTTCGACCTGCAGCCCACCCAGGCCGAGCCGCGCCCCGCGTCGAACCCCGCCCGGTGGCGGGAATGCCACTACCCGGGCATCGACGGCGCGGTCAAGACTGCCGTCTACGACTTCGCCGACCTCGAAGAAGGCCACGTCATCGAGGGCCCCGCCCTGATCGAAACCCCGAGCACGACCTACCTCGCCGAACCCGGATGGCAGCTGACCATCGGCCGTACCGGCTCCGCGGTGCTCGTTCGGACCATCTGAGCGAGACGTGGGAAGCGAGGTTGGTAACCATGCCAGCCACCATGCAGGCACTGGCGTTTCTCGGCATCGGCAAGGCCGGCGTCATCGAGAAGCCCATACCGAAGCCGGGGCCAACTGACGCGATCGTACGGACAACATCGGCGCTTATCTGCACCTCCGATGTGCACACCGTCCGGGGCGCCATGCCCGTTCCCGAAGGCCGCGGTCTCGGGCACGAGGCGGTTGGTGTCGTCCACGACCTGGGCTCCGCGGTCACTGGATTCGAGGCCGGTGAGCGGGTAGCGGTCGGGGCGCTTACGCCGTGCTTTCACTGCGGCCCCTGCCAGCGGGGTTTCAGTACCCAGTGCCAGGGAATGCTCGGTGGGTACAAATTCACCACGCAACGCGATGGCAACATGGCGGAGTACTTTCTCGTCAACAATGCGGCCGCCAACCTCGCTCGCATTCCGGCCGACCTGCCCGACGAGAAAGCCGTCTACGCGACCGACATGCTCTCCACCGGGTTCGGTGGCGCGGAGAACGCGCAGCTGCGGCTCGGTGAGTCCGTCGCGATCTTCGCTCAGGGGCCGGTAGGGTTATCCGCCACCATCGGCTGCCGGCTGCTCGGTGCCGGACTGATCATCGCCGTGGAAGGACGGCCCGAACGGCAGGAGCTGGCACGTCGATTCGGCGCGGACGTGGTCGTCGACCCCGCCGCTGGTGATGTGGTGAACCAGATCCTCGATCTCACCGGCGGCGTCGGCGTGGACGGCGCGATCGAGGCGCTCGGTCATCCGCAGACCTTCGAGGACTGCATCCGGGTGACCAAACCCGGTGGCCGGATTTCGAACATCGGGTATCACGGTGAGAACCCGGCACCGCTGCAGATCCCGTTGGAACCGTTCGGCCTGGGTATGTCGGACAAGAAGATCCTGACGTCGCTCTGCCCAGGCGGAAGCGATCGGCTCGAGCGAATCTTCGCCCTCATGCGTTCCGGCCGGGTGGATCCCACGCCGATGACGACCCATGAGTTCGGGTTCGACGAGGTCGAACGTGCCTTCAGCATGATGGAAACCAAGGAGGACGGCGTCATCAAACCCCTCATCCGTTTCGCATAACCAGTAAAATCAGGAGGGCGTAAAACCAGGAGGGCTGGGCGCTGCCCGGCGGTTCCGCCGCGGCACGCCCGGCCCTCCGCCGCCCGTACCCGCAGCATGCCCGGCAGGCCGCCCGGTAGGCGGGCTGCCCGTTCAGGAGGTTTCATCCCGATGACCACCAGCACCGGTAGCGCCACCGTTTCCAGTCCCCCACAGCCATTACTGAACGAGAGCGAGACCTTACCCGCCTCGTTACCCGCTCCGCCGCCCCTCAGCCCGCTGCGCGGCAACCCGGCCGTGTTCGGCCTCCCCACCGTCATCGCCGGGGCTTTCGGCCTCGGGCTGGTCGACACCGGCTGGCTTCCGCCCGCCGCGGCCGGCGCCGTACTGCCGATCATCCTGACCTCCGCGGCCGTCGGTCTCCTGGTCGCCGCGATCTGGGCGGCGGCGCTCGGGCAGAACCCCCTGGCCAGCCTGTTCGCGGTGTTCTTCGGGTTCTACGGCAGCTACGCCGCGTTTGGCCTCGGCCTCGGCCACAACTGGTACAACATCCCCGCCACCCAGATCACCAGGACCACCGAGCTGTGGCTGATCAGCTGGCTGGTCACCCTCGTCCTGGTCACCGTGGCCACCCTGCGCCTGCCCAGCAGCTTCACCCTGCTGCTCGGGTTCGCGGACGGCGCGCTCCTGCTGCTACTGCTCGGTACCATCAACACCAGCACCGCCCTCACCCACGCTGGCGGCTACCTGGTGTTCGGCTTCACCGCGGTAGCGGCCTACCTCTACCTCGCCGTCATGTCCGCCGAGACCGGTCGGAAGGGTCTGCCGTTCGGCAAGCCGGTCATCTCCGGATAACATACTGCGATCCGATGGCCGTAGCTGGCCGGCTAACGCGTATTGATGGAAAGTTCTTGTACTGAGCCGAACGCGCCGTCAGGCTGATGGAAACTAGCAAAGTCGGCGTCATCAACCCCCTCGTCCGTTTCGCGTGGCCTGTGCCGGGCCTGGGAAGCCGCTCGCCCTCGCCCGCCAGGCACGTCTTACCAGAAGGTGTAGATTCATGAGCCAGCCCGACCACGCTGACGGCAAGTCGCTCGTCGAGAAGTTCCTCGAAGAAAACGTCCTGTTCCTCGGGCCCGACCCCGAGATCATGCAAAGCCACCATCTCGCCCCGGAGTCGCCCCGCGAAACGGAGGCGCTCGCGCGGTTCACCGATCCCGAGCAGATCAACCTGGTGCGGCACAAGCTGCAGACCGCGTGTAACGAGTCCTTCGACATGGTCGAGCAGATGGGCGCGGCGCCGGGCGCGAAGTGGGGCGACCTGATCTCCGGGGTGTGGACGGCCTCGGGTGACCTGGCCCTGTCCAGCATGGGTGGTGTGCTGCTGTTCTCGGTGCTCACGCAGCACCCGGTCAAGTTCATTGTCAAGTACTGGGTGGATGAGCCGACGGTCGGGGTCCGTGAGGGCGACATCTTCATGCACAATGACGCCCGCTACGGCAATGCCCACAACACCGATCAGAGCCTCCTCATCCCGGTCTTCCACGAGGGGCAGCTGATCTGCTTCGCCGGCGCGGTCGTGCATGAGGGTGAGAACGGAGCCACCGAACCCGGCGGTATGCCCTCGGCGGCGGAGTCCCCGTTCGACGAGGGATTGAAGATCCCGCCGCTCAAGGTGGGCGAGAACTACACGTTCCGCCGCGACATCATGACATTCCTGCAGAACTCGGTGCGCGAGCCGAAGCTGCAGCTGGAGGGCATGAAGGCCAAACTGTACGCGGCGATGCGGACAAGGGACCGGATCCACGACACCATCGCCGAGTACGGTGTCGACGCGGTCGTCGCCACGTTGCGGCGCACCCTGACCGACACCGCCGACGAGGTCCGCCGCCGGCTGAGGTCGTGGCCGGAGGGCACCGTGCGGCAGAACGTCTTCCCGGACGGGACGCTGCGGGAGAACTGCCTGGTCAAGATCAGGATGGCGATGACCAAGAAGGACGACGAGCTGATCCTGGATTTCCGTGGCTCGTCACCGGAGTTCCTGAACCGGTCCAACAACACGATCCTTTCGTCGATGAAGGGCATGCTGGCCCAGGAGTTCCTGACGTTCGTGTGGCCGGACCTGCCGCGGAACCAGGCGGTGTTCGAGCCGATGACTGTTCTCACCGACCCAGGGTCGGCGCTGAACTGTTCGCCGGAGGCGCCGAACGCGCAGTGCATGATGACGTTCTTCCCTTCCTTCACGGCGGCTCAGTTGGCGGTGCCGAAATTCCTCTACAGCGCGGGTGAACGTTCTACGGACATCGTTGCCGGCTGGTTCAACATGATCGTCACTTTCATCTACGGTGGCGTCACCCAGCACGGCGAGCTGGTGGGTAACGTGTGTGCCGACCTCAACGGCATGGGCGGGGCCGCGCGGTCCAACCGGGACGGCGAGCACGCGATCGCCCCGATCTTCGCGCCCATGGCCGACATCGGGGAGCAGGAACTCATCGAGGAAGAAGTCCCGATTCTCAAGATCGTGCCGAACAGGGTAATGCGGGACAACCAGGGCTTCGGAAAGTTCCGCGGCGGCCAGGGCTACCAGCAGATCGCCACCGTCAAGGACAGCGCCATGTGGGGCTTCATGGCGTGCAGCATCGGCTCGAAGTTCCCCAGCTCGCACGGCATCTTCGGCGGCTACGGCCCCGGCACCTACCCGCTGTGCAAGATCAAGAATGTCGATATCTTCAAGGTGATGGACAACCAGCGCGAACTGCTGCGCTACACCGTCGAGGAACTGATGAACGAGCGTCCGTTCCCGGACGCGACCTATTCGACGCATCACATGGGCATGCAGTTCGAGCTCGCCGAGCGCGGTGAGCTGTACATGCTCACCCAGGGCACCGGCGGTGGCTACGGGGACGTGCTCGAACGCGATCCCGAGCTGGTGGCTTCCGACTACCGCGACGGCCTGGTGTCCATGGACACCGTCCGCGACATCTACCACGTGGTGCTCAACCCCGACACCGCCGTGGTGGACGCCGAGGGGACCACGGCGGCCCGGGAGGCCGAGCGGGCGGCTCGGCTGCGGCGGGGCAAGCCGTATGCGGAGTTCGTCAAGGAGTGGGAGACCGAGACGCCTCCGGCCGACGTGCCGTTCTTCGGCTCCTGGGGCGACCCGCGGGTGCTGTTCCGCGGCACTCCGCAGGACACCTGCCCCGCGGACGCGATCGTGCCGGTGATGATGCCCGACCCGAAGGACGTGCGGATCGCGCAGCTGGAGGCCAAGCTGGCGGAGCTGCAGGACTGACGGTGCAGGGCTGACGGCGTGGGCCTGATGCTGCGGGACTGATGAGGACGGCGGGAGAACGATGAACGCTGTGGACGACTGGATCCACGCCAGGCGCGACACCCTGACCTGGCTGGACTGCGACCGGTACGTGTGGAGGGTCTTCGCCGGCGCCCCCGAGCGCTGGTATGACGACCTGGCCACGCTGGTCGCGGCGAGTGCACAGGCACACCGGTTACTGCGGTCCGATGTGTACGGTGCCAACGTTTCAGGTCCGTTCTCCCGCCACCTCGTCGGCGATAGCGAGGCCGCTGCCGTCTGTGCGGCGTTGGAGCTGCCGGCGCCGCGCCGCGTGCTGGCCGACACTCTCGACGCGCTGCTGCACCAGTTCGGCGATCGTGTCGACCTGGTGCTGGACTGCCCGTCACCGCGCAGGCTGCTCGCGTCCGGTGCGGAGATCGACTTCGACGCGCTCGACGACGTCGCGACCGGCTTGCTGGAGGTGATCCGCTCGGTGGCGGACCGGCCGGTCCGGGGGCTGCAGATCACCTGTGACACGGCGGGCGGGCCGGATGAGGACGAGACCGACGCCTGGTCCAGTCTGCTGGCCGCGGCCGGGCACTACGGCTGGATCACCGCGGTCCGACTGAACGGCGTGACCGACCCCGACCAGCTCGACCCCAAGCTGCCCGGCGACCTGCTGCTCCTGCCGCACCTGCCAGCCGGCGTCCTGCCCGATGATCGGCGCTACGGCGGGGGACTGCCAGCGGAGGTGTGGAGCGATACGAGCGAGGCCGCCCGGCTGCTCGACGCCGCCGCCAAGCGTGGGTTCCGGTTCGGGGAGATCCCCACCGAGGCCTCCCCGGAAATCGTGCTGACCAGGCTCACCGCCCTGGCCGCGGGCACGCATTGAAGGGATCCGCCGTGGACGACGTGGAGATCGTGGGCTGGGGTCATACCCCGTTTGGCCGTCTGCCCGAGGAGACTCTGGAGTCGCTGATCGTCGCCGCCGCGCGGGAGGCGATCGCGTCGGCGGGTCTGCGCCCGCGGGAGATCGACGAGATTGTTCTCGGTACCTACAACGCGGGGTTGCAGCCGTTGGCGTTTCCTTCCTCGCTGGTGCTGGAGGCCGATGACGATCTGTTGTTCACCCCGGCGACCCGGGTGGAGAACGCGTGTGCGAGCGGGTCGGCGGCGTTGCTGTGCGGGGTGCGGGCGATTCGGTCCGGGCAGGCGCGCCGGGTGCTGGTGGTCGGGGCGGAGAAGATGACCCACGCGCCGGCCGAGGCTGTCGGTGGGGCTTTGCTGGGTGCCGACTATGGGCATGCCGGCGAGTGCTCGCCTGCCGGGTTCGCGCGGTTGTTCGCCGATGTCGCCGAGGCCTACTTCACCAAGTATGGTGATCACAGTGATGCGTTGGCGCGGATCGCGGCGAAGAATCATCGTAACGGGGTGGTGAATCCGTACGCCCATCTGCGTTCCGATCTCGGCTTCGAGTTCTGTGGCACGGTCGGCCCGCGTAATCCGGTGGTCGCGGGCCCGCTGCGGCGTACGGACTGCTGTCCGGTCTCGGATGGTGCCGCCGCGGTGGTGCTGGCCGCGCCGGGTGGTGCGCCGCGTGCCCCGGCGGTGCGGATCCGTGCTCTGGCGCAGGCCAACGATTTCCTGCCGGCCGCGCGGCGTCATCCGCTGGCGTTCGCCGCCGCGCATGGGGCCTGGCAGGCGGCGTTGGGGCAGGCCCGGGCGCGGCTGTCCGACCTGCACCTGCTGGAGCTGCACGACTGTTTCACCATCGCGGAGTTGCTGGAGTACGAGGTCGTCGGGTTGTGCCCGCCGGGCGGCGGGGGGCAGGTCGTCGCCGACAGGGTCGTGGACCGGGACGGCACGCTGCCGGTCAACCCCTCCGGGGGGTTGAAGGCCAAGGGTCATCCGGTTGGTGCCACCGGGGTGTCCCAGCATGTGATGGCGGTCCTGCAGCTCACCGGCAACGCCGGGGCGATGCAGATCCCCGGGGCCACCGTCGCCGGGGTGTTCAACATGGGTGGCCTGGCGGTCGCCAACTATGCGAGTGTCCTGGAGCGTGTGCGATGAGTGATCTCACCGGGAAAAGTGACCTGACCCTGAAGGCGGTGTTCGTCGACGCGTTGGACCGGTTCGGCGCGCGTCCCGCCCTGCACTATCAGGGGCGGACCTACGGGTACGGCGAGATCGTGGCCGCGGCGAACCAGCTCGCGCACCGGCTGCGTGCGGCGGGGGTGGGGCCGGGGGTGTCGGTGGCGTTGATGATGTCCAACCGGCCCGAGTACATCGTCGCGGATCAGGCGATCCTGCGGTGTGGCGCGGTCAAGGTGGCGCTCAACGACATGCTGTCGGCCAGCGAGATCGACTACATTCTGCGGGACAGTGAGGCCCGGGTCGTCCTCGCCGATGCGGGGATGCTCCCGGCGGCGCTGCACTCCGCGCCGCCCCTGTTGGAGACGGTCATCGCCGTCGTCGACCCGAACGACTGCCCGGGCGGGGTGGTGGCGTGGCGCGACGCGCTGGCCGGGCAGCCGACCACCGTGCCGGAGGTCGACCCGACACCCACCGACCCGGGGTTGATCGTCTATACCGGGGGTACGACCGGTCTGCCCAAAGGGGTGATGCACACCCAGCGGAATCT
The DNA here is from genome assembly GCF_977971855.1 of Frankia sp. CoWAU3. Taxonomy (NCBI): domain Bacteria; kingdom Bacillati; phylum Actinomycetota; class Actinomycetes; order Frankiales; family Frankiaceae; genus Frankia; species Frankia sp. CoWAU3. The sequence goes on from NZ_CDWWXB010000041.1 coordinate 13,489, forward strand.
CGCGCTCAATCTGTTCTCGCACGTGATGGAGATGGGGCTGCTCGACGACGAGGTGCTGCTGTTGATGTCGCCGCTGCCGCACAGCGCGGGTTTCCTGCTGCAGGCCGGGATGCTCAAGGGGGCCCGGCACTTCCTGGAGACCAGGTTCGACCCGGAGCTGGTGCTTGAGCGGATCACCGCCGACCGGGTAACCTTCACGTTCATGGTGCCTACCATGATCTACCGGGTGCTTGACCGGGCGGCGGGCCGCGCGTTGGACCTCAGCTCGCTGCGGACCATCCTGTACGGTGCCGCGCCGATCACCCGGGAGCGGCTGGAGCAGGGCCTGGAGGTGCTCGGCCCGGTGTTCATGCAGCTGTACGGGCAGTCGGAGGCGCCGAACTTCATCACCCGTCTTCGCCGTGAGGATCATCGTCTTGATCCTGACGGGGAGCATCGGCTGGCCAGCTGTGGTCAGCCGGTCGTCATGGCCACGGTCAGGGTGGTCGACGAGGCTGGCCGGGAGCTGCCCCGCGGTCAGGTCGGGGAGATCGTCGCCGCCACGCCGTACACGATGGTGGGGTATCGGGGCCGGCCCGAGCAGACCGCCAAGGCGCTGCGGGACGGGTGGTTGCATACTGGGGATATCGGGCGGATGGATGCCGAGGGGTACGTCTATCTGCTGGACCGCAAGAACGATATGATCATCACCGGTGGGATGAACGTGTACAGCACGGAGGTGGAGAACGCGGCGGCGGCCTGTCCTGGGGTTGGGCAGGTCGCGGTCGTCGGGGTGCCGCATCCGGACTGGGGTGAGGCGGTCGTGGCGTTCGTCGTGCCCGACGATACCGGTGCGTTCGACGAGGCCAAGCTGCTGGCGCACTGTCGGGTCGAGCTTGCCCGGTACAAGCAGCCCAAGGCCGTGCGGGTCGTCGAGGCCCTGCCGACCACCGTGTATGGCAAGCTGGACAAGAAGGCGCTGCGGGCCGGCTGGCCCGGTTGGTGACGCCCAAAGTGTTGCGGCCTGGGCGGCCAGTGCGAAAATCAGCCCGAGGGCATGTGAGTATCGTCACGAACGCGTGGCAGGGGAGCCGGGCGGGGAGCCCTCGGAAGCGAGGCGAGCTGGATGGACACCAAGGCACGTCCCACGCTGGCCGTGTCCACGAAGTTTCAGGCACCCACCTATGACACCCAGCTGGTCGGCCGGGACCGGCTTCTCGACGTGTTGCGAGATGGCCGGGCCCGGCGGCTGGCTTTGATCCACGCGCCGGCCGGGTTCGGGAAGACCACGCTGGCGGTGCAGTGGCAGCGGGTGCTGCGCGCCGAGGGGGTGCCGGTGGCGTGGCTGAGCCTTGACCGGGACGACAACGACGCGGTGTGGTTCCTCAGCCATCTCATCGAAGCGGTGCGCCGGGTCGAACCGACCCTGGGCGGTGACCTGGTCGAGGTGCTGGAGGGGCATTCCGACGACGCGCAGCGGTATGTGCTCACCGAGCTGGTCAACCAGCTTGCCGAGCATCGGCGGCCGTTGGCGATCGTGCTCGACGACTGGCATCTCATCGACGCCCCGCAGGCTGTTGCCGCGTTGGAGTTCCTGCTGGAAGCGGGTCCGGCCAACCTGCATCTGATCGTCACCAGCCGGACCCGGTCGCCGGCCGTGGGCCGGTTGAAGGTGCGTAACCAGGTGACGGAGATCGACGCCACGCAGCTGCGGTTCGACCATCGGGAGTCCGCGGCCTTCCTGCTTGAGCTCAACGAGTTGGATCTCGACAGCACGGACGTGCATCGGCTGTGGTCGAGTACCGATGGCTGGGTCGCTGCGTTGCAGCTGGCGACCCTGTCGCTGCGTGACAGCGCCGACCCGTCGGCGTTGATCCGCGGTTTCTCCGGGCGGCATCACTCCCTGGGTGACTATCTCGCCGAGAACGTGTTCGATGCGCTGCCCGCGGATCTGCTCGACTTCCTGCTCACGACTTCCGTCTGTGATCGGCTCTGCGGTGATCTGGCGGCGGCGGTGAGTGGGCAGCGGCGGGGGCAGGCGCTGTTGGAGGAGCTGGAACGGCGGGACTTGTTCCTGCGGCCGCTCGACGACAATCGGGAGTGGTTTCGCTACCACCATCTGTTCGTGGGTTACCTGCGCCGCCGCCTGGAGCGTGATCATGCGGATCGGGTGGTGACCCTGCACCGGACCGCGTCGGTCTGGTTCGCTGATCATGGTCTGCTCGGTGAGGCGGTCACCCATGCCCTGGCCGCCGGTAACGAGGCCGGGGCGGTGGACCTGGTGGAGCGGCAGGCCATGCACCTGGTGGAGCACAGCCGGATGGCTGTCCTGCTCAGCCTGGTCAACAAGCTGCCGTCGGCGCTGCTGCCCGGCCGGCCGCGGCTGCAGATCGCGATCGCCTGGGCCAACTGTCTGCTGCAACGGGCGCAGCCCGCGCAGGTCGCGCTCGACCACGTGCGTGCGGCCCTGGCACCCGACGACACCAGCGACACCGGTAAGGACATCCTCGGCGAGGCCGATGTCGTCCAGGCCTGCATCGACGTCTATGGTGACCGGATCGACCGTGCCGCTGACCTGGTCGCTCCCTACATTGTGAAGAATTCCGGCTACCGGCGGTGGCTGGTCGCGGTGTCGTCCAACATCCGGACCTTCGTCGACATCCACACCTTCGCCTACGACACCGCGCAGGCGCGGCAGCGGTGGGCCAACGCCTTCCACGACACCACCCGCGGGCCTTTCGCCGGCGTGTACGGGCGCTGCTTCGCCGGACTCGCGGCGTTCGCCCAGCTTGACCTGGTGACCGCCGAACGCCTGTACCGGGAAGCCGTGGCCCTCGCCCGTGAAGCCGCCGGGCCGCGCTCGCACGCCGCCCGGCTGGCCGGCGCGCTGCTGGGCCGGCTGTACTACGAGCGGGGCGACATCGACGCCGCCGAGCGGCTGCTGGAGGAGTGCCACGAGCTCGGTGCCGAAAGCGGCGTCGCCGATCTCATGATCGCCACCTACTCCACGCTGGCCCGCATCAAGACCCTGCGCGGTGAGATCGAGGACGTCTGGCACCTGCTCGACGAGGGCAGCGAGGCGGCGAGCCAGCTCGTTCTGCCTCGGTTGTCGGCCGCCGTCGATCACGAACGCCTGCGGCTGCACCTGGCCCGTGGGGACCTCGGGCGCGCCCAGAACGTGCTCGCCCGCCAAGGCGACGACGTCGCCCGCGGCGGCGACGGCATCGCCATGGCCACCCGCCACTACCAGCTCGCGATGCGCGCGCGGGTCATGGCCGCCCAGGCCGACTACGACGGTGCCCTGCGGCTGCTGTCCCAGATGCACCAGGAGAGCAGCTCTGTGGCCTGGCGGTACGCCGAAACGGCCACGCGTATCGACCTCGCGGTGGTGCACTCGCTGACCGGCGACACCGACGCCGCGCTGCGCACCCTCGTGCCCGCCGTCGTCGCCGGGGCCCGCTGCGGTCTGGTGCGCACCGTTACCGACGCCGGCCCGGAACTCCTGAAGATCATTGGCGAGCTGCGGGACGCGAGCCGGTGCCGCCGGTGGCCGGTGGAGTTGCCCACAGTGCCCTCCGACTACCTGTCCAAGCTGCTCGCCACGGCCCACGCGGACGCGGAACGGGCGGCGATCCCCATCATCGATCGCCCGGCCGAGCGGAACCCCGCTCCCGAAGAGCCGCTCAACGCCCGCGAGATCGACATCCTCCGTCTGCTGGACCGCGGACTGTCGAACAAGGAAATCGCGCGTAACCTCGGTCTGACCATCAACACCGTCAAGTGGTACCTCAAGAGCATCTACACCAAGCTCGGGGTCGCTCGGCGCGGGGAATCGGTCTCGGAGGCCCGCCGGCGCCGGATCCTGGCCTGAATGCCCTGGTGGCCCTGAACGCCCTGGTAGCGGGTGCCGATTCCACGACGGGGAGGACAGCGATGCCTGACACCCGGCTCAGCGAGGAGCAGGAAGCCCTGCGCAAGGCCGTGGAGGCGTTCGCCCGCGAGGTGGTCGCCCCCGCGGCGGCGCGGCACGACGAGGAGAAGACGTTCCCGTACGAGGTCGTCGCACAGATGGCCGACATGGGCCTGTTCGGTCTGCCGTTCCCGGCGGAGTACGGTGGGCAGGGCGCCGACTTCTTCGCCCTCTGCCTGGCCATCGAGGAGCTGGCCCGGGTCGACTCAGCGGTGGCGATCACGCTGGAGGCCGGGGTTGGCCTCGGCGCGATGCCGATCTACCGGTTCGGTACGCCGGCGCAGCGGGAGGAGTGGCTGCCGTCGCTCGCCAGCGGGCGGGCGTTGGCCGCGTTCGGGCTGACCGAACCAGACGCGGGCAGCGACGCTGGCGGCACCCGCACCACCGCCCGGCTCGACGGCGGCGACTGGATTATCAACGGCTCGAAGGCCTTCATCACCAACTCGGGTACCGACATCACCCGGCTCGTCACCGTCACCGCTGTCACGGGGCGGACCCCGGCCGGACACAAGGAGATCTCGTCCGTCCTGGTGCCGGTGCCCACTCCCGGCTTCACCGCCGGTCCGGCCTATTCGAAGGTCGGCTGGCATGCCTCCGACACCCATCCGCTGACCTTCGACGACGTGCGGGTGCCCGCGGAGAATCTGCTCGGTGCGCGCGGCCGCGGCTTTGCGAACTTCCTGCAGATCCTGGACGAGGGCCGGATCGCGATTTCCGCGCTGGCCGTCGGGCTGGCGCAGGCCTGCGTGGACGAGAGCGTGAAATACGCGAAGCAGCGGGAGGCATTCGGCGCGCCGATCGGCCGCAACCAGGCAATCGCCTTCAAGATTGCCGAGATGGAGGCGCGGGCGTACGTGGCCCGCGCCGCCTACTACGACGCGGCCTCCCGGATGCTTGCCGGCCTGCCCGTCAGGAAGGAGGCGGCGATGGCGAAGCTGTTCTCCTCGGAGGCGGCGGTGACGAATGCCCGCGAGGCCACGCAGATCCATGGCGGCTACGGGTTCATGAACGAATACCCGGTCGCCCGGCACTGGCGGGACGCCAAGATCCTGGAGATCGGCGAGGGCACCAGCGAGGTCCAGAAGATGCTGATCGCGCGCGAACTGGGTCTGTAGGTCACGAGGCTCGCGAGAACACCGCCGGCATCCCGCGAAAGATCATCAGCGGGTGGCGGTCGGCCCGGGTGCCGGGCGCCGCGCTCCCGCGGCGAGCAGGGCGGCCAGGCCGAGCCGGTGCAGCAGGTCCGCCAGCTGTGGCCGACTCATCGTCACCGCGCTGTAGGGGGTGGAGTTCAACAGGCCGAAGGTGGCGTGGACGGCGGCGCGGGCGGTGCCCTCGGCGAGTTCGGGGCTGCGGGCGCACAGCTGGGCGACCCAGAGCTCGACGTAGCCGCGTTGCAGCC
>NZ_CDWWXB010000041.1:19101-20648 GCF_977971855.1 Frankia sp. CoWAU3
CCGGGCCGCGGCGGCGAGGATACGCTCCCGGCGCGATCCTGCTGGCGGCGGTTCTTCGAGGCTGAAGGACACGGTCGGCACATTACCGCCTTCCGGGACAGCCGGTGCCCACCTGGTTAATACTGGCTAACCCAGGTTTTCAGTCGTTCGGCCCGGTGCGCGCCGGTCCACGCGGGGCCGCGGCCCGGCGCTCCACCGGCGCGAACAGGACGATCAACGGTGCCAGGAAGAGCGCGGGCAGGATCACCCACAGCGGTCGCCCGGCCCACCAGGTCGCGGTCGGTTCGTCGGGCATCGGCAGCCCGACCGCCCGCATCGTGACCATCGCGAGTAGCAGGGCCGTCATGTGCCACAGGAACACGGTCATGATCACGGAGTTGCCCGTGACGACCGCCGTCCACGGCCGGCGCCGGGCCAGCATCCGGTTCAGGGCGGGTGCGGCGAGCAGGATCAGACCGAGCTGGAAGACGGCGAGCACGGCGATCGCAGCGGTCGTCGGGAACATGTTGCCGCGCCTGGCTCCCTCGGTGGCGACCATCGATCGCGGATATTCGTCGAGCGTCGTCACCATGGCCAGCCCCGCCAGCCCGCAGAGCGCCGTCAGCAGCGCCCGCCGCGGCCCGCGCAGGACGCCGTCCCGCCAGAAATACCCGAGCTGGTGGGCGAAAACCCAGACGAGACCGGTGTTGACATAGCCGAACACCGTGCTGCCGGTGCCGAACCGCGCCAGGTCGACGAGCGCCACGACCGCGCCCAACAGCAGGATGAACCGGCGGCCGAACCGCCGATGGACCGCCGCGGTCACCGGCACGACCAGGATGACCCCCAGGTACGCCGCGAGAAACCACAGCGGCACCAGCACGGCCCGTCCATAGCGCAGCAGACCCGGGTAGTCGGGGACCGCGAGCAGCAGGACGGCGTCGACCGCCGCCCAGACGACGGCGAACACCGCCATCGGGGGCAGCAGGCGGCGCAGCCGCCCCCGCAGGAAGCGCCGCGCCCGCGGGCCCCAGGGACACGCGGGATCATCGCACGGGGACCCCGTGGCGCGACCGGCCGCGTCCCAGGCCGCCAGGTGGGCGAAGCCGCCGATGACGAAGAACACCGGCATCACCTGGAGCAGCCAGGTCGCGAGCCAGGCGAACGGTATCCGCGCGATCGGATTGGGCATCACGAGAACGCCCCCGCGAAAGTGGTCGATGGACAGGGCCCAGTGCCACAGCACCACGACACAGACGCTCGCCAGGCGCAGGAAGTCGACGTCGCGCGCCCGGGACGGCGGGGTGGAGTCGACGAGCCGGCCCACGGACCGCTCCACGGACCGGCCCATGGAGCGCAGCCCGCCCCACGGTGACCACACACCGCCAGGCTGCCAGACGCGGCGCCCCGGCGATTGCCGGGACGGACCCGGCACCCGAAACTGCCGTGAAACCGCGATGAACCCGGCGGGCCGCACGCTCACCCCATGGCAGCAGACCTTCTCGGGCAGCCGGACCAACGGTCTAGGAGGTCGCCCGCGGGGGTGCCGGCGGGGGCGCCGCCTAGAC
>NZ_CDWWXB010000042.1:0-1629 GCF_977971855.1 Frankia sp. CoWAU3
CCCCCGGCCCGACGCCGGCACCGACGCCGGCACCGACGCCGGCGATGGCGCAGTCGCGCTTCTTGTCGTCCCAGTTGAACCAGTCGTCCTTGCCGTCCTTGCCCTCCTTGCCCTCCTTGCCGTCCTTGCCGTCCTTGCCGTCCTTGCCCTCCTTGCCCTCCTTGCCCTCCTTGCCGTCCAGGCCGTCCCTGCCGTCCAGGCCGTCCCTGCCGTCTAGGCCGTCCTTGCCGTTTCTGCCGTCCCTGCCGTCGTCGATCCGATCGGCCCGGATCCGCTTGTCGCCGTCGATCTTGTCATCGCGGTCGCGGTCCTTGCCGTCCAGGCCGTCCTTGTCGCCAAAGAGGCCCCACCCGTCCTTCTTGTCGTCGCACCGGTGGTTGCCCTTGTCGTCGAGGGCGTGGGCAGCGGCCAGGCCGGGCCCGAAGGTTAGGGTGACGCTCGCCGCGCTGGATATCGCGAGAACGGCGGCGCTTCGACCCATACCTTTCTTCATCTGGTCCCCTCTCTCACGTACGGTGATCGATTCGTTACTGCGAGTGATACCATAGCGACTGAGTGTGGGGATGCGGGTTAACCGCCCGGGCGTGGTGCGGCCGGATCGACCTCCTTGTGGCGGCGATCGGGTTGCTTTTTCGGTCTAGTTCGTCCAGTTTTCGGTGATCTCGGAATCGTTGAGACCGGTGCACCTCGCTCACAAGCATGCCGTTCACGGAAAGTATCTTCACTGATTGGTAGAGTCACCGTCGGTGGTTTCGTGGCCCTGGCACGTGACGGTTCGGAGCCGCAAGCGGTGCGCCGGACGATCCACCTCGGGAGCGATCCGCACGCGTACGTGGACGATCGACGGGCGGGATGGCGGGAGGAGCTGTGAAAGGTGGGACGGGCGGCGGTAACCAGCGGCCCGCGAACGGCGCACCGACGGCCTTCTCCGTCCGGGCACCCGTCGCGGGTCGGCGCATCCCGCTCTGGCGGTGGCTTCTCCTCGTCGGGGCGGTCCTCGTCCTCGGCAGCGGTTTCCGGCTGGCGGAACCGGCGTTCGATGCCGTCCATGGCGCTCCCGGGGCGGACGCGACGGCCGACATCGCCGACCTCCCGCCGCCGCCCACCCCCGTGCCGACGACCGGCCGGTTCGGGCTACCTCCCGCCGTCCCCGAGCAGCCGGTGGTGGTCGTCAACAATCCGTCCCGGCTGCGCATCCCCCGGATCAGGGTGGACGCTCCGATCATTCATCTGGGTCTGAACCCGGATGGCACGCTCGGGGTGCCCAAGGCATGGGGAGATGTCGGCTGGTATGACCGCGGTCCGGCGCCTGGTGGCATCGGCCCTGCCGTGCTCGTCGGCCACTACGATTCCACCACCGGCCCGGCGGTCTTCTACCGGCTGCACGAGCTCGTGCCCGGCGACCGTGTCGAGGTCGCTTCGCCGACCGGCGTGTCCACGACGTTCGTCGTCGATCGCGCGGAGAACGTGGTGAAGTCGAGGTTCCCGACGAACCGGGTCTACGGACCGGTAATCCGCCCTGAACTGCGCCTGATCACCTGCGGGGGCGCCTTCGACCGGAAGGCCAGGCACTATCTCAACAACCTGGTGGTGTACGCGCACGCCGAATCCTCGGCAGGAGCCGCGCCC
>NZ_CDWWXB010000042.1:1929-4443 GCF_977971855.1 Frankia sp. CoWAU3
GCAGGTCGGTTCCGTCCCGAGTGTGAACCCGCCGCCCGCACCCTGACGACCCGGCCCGTTCCGCTGCCGGATCGCCGACGAGACAGCCGGCGAGATCTACGACACGTCGATGCTCGGGGCGTCGTGACGACCTGACGCGAGGTGGCGTGATCAAGCCGCCGACGGACACCCGGCGTGACGGCATCCGTACTTCTTGCCGAGCAGCGACGGCCTTCTGGTGCCGTGTTCAAGCGTTGGGGTGGGGGTGATTGCGAGCCGCCCGGGTATGTCCACTATGGTCATCAACGGCACTTCTGTTCTACCGATCCATAGGTGTCCGGATTATGAAGTGTCTGCTACATGTCATGCAGATATACCTATTTTGATAGAGATACCCGTCGGACCGATGTGCCTGGTCCTGCCCCCGGTTCGGCGGCCCCTCCGAGTATGTCGGGGCAGGTGCGGGGAGCCGTGGTTCCGGGTGTGGCCGGCGGATCCGGCCGCGTTCCGGCGGTGACGGCACTGACCGGGTCGTCGGCCGCCGGGCTGGCCAGCCCGAACCCGACAGCTCCCTCGTAGGCGCACGGGAAGGACACGTCTTGCCCCGTCGTGGTATGGCCTGGCTTCCGGAGGACTGGGACCAGTTCGTCCGGAATCATCAGCGCCCGCCGGCGCCCCACGGCTCCTCAGGCTCCGGCGCGGCTCGCCGCCGTACCACTCCTCCTCCGCGACGCGCGGTCACCATCGCCGCGTTCACCACCGGGACGATCGCGGCCTCGACCGCCGCCTTCGCGGCCACCGTCCCCGGGGGCGCCGACGGAACCTCGTCACTGGAGTCGAACTCCCTCACCCAGGAAGCCGCGCTCGTCCCGGGACACCACGCCACCGGCGGCGATGCGGCCTCGGCCCGCAGGCTCGCCCCGTTGGCCACCGCCATCGCGGACCACGACCCCGTCTTCACCAGTGTCTCGATCGCCGCGGACAAGACCTCGGTCGCGCCCAACACCCCGGTGCTGCTCACGGTGCGGGCGTTGGAATCGGACAGCGGCACCCCGCTTGCGAACCAGGACGTCCGTATCGTCGTGGTGAACGGTCCCCGGTGGCAGACCTCCACGAGGTTGCGGACCGACGCGAACGGCGCCGCGCAGATCACCGCGCGCCTGCTCTCCACGACGATGATCACTGCGGTCTTCGACGGATCGAACGCCCTGCGTCCCTCCGTGGCCGGCGCCGCCACGGTGACGATCGCGAGTCCGACGGGTTCGGGACGGTCGGGTCCGGGACGGTCGGGTCCGGGACGGTCGGGTCCGGGAGGGTCGGGTTCCGTCATCGACCAGGCGATCCCAAAGGTCATCCCGGGCAGCTCGATCGGGGAGAAGGCCGTCTACCTCGCGTCGTTGAACAAGGGTAAGCCGTATGTCTGGGGCGCGGAGGGTCCGTACTCGTTCGACTGCTCCGGACTCGTCCAGTACGTCTTCAAACAACTCGGCCGCTCGCTGCCGCGCGTGGCCGAGGACCAGTACCGGGTCTCGATGAAGGTGCCCCAGTCCGGCAAGCAGCCCGGTGACTTGATCTTTTATGGTACTCCTGGGAATATCTACCATGTCGGCATCTACGCCGGGAATGGGTATATGTGGGCTGCCCCGCAGACCGGCGGTGTCGTGTCGCTGCGGCCCATCTACAGCTCCACCTACAAGGTCGGCCGCATCCTCTGAGCCCGGTCCCACCTGACCCGGTCCGAACGCCGGGGTACCCCGCCGGCGGATCCCTCTCCGCTCCCCGTGCCCCACGATCCGCTAGCGTCAGCGATGTCCGGCCCGTCGGCGGGGCGTTGCGGCCCCCACCGGGCCCGGACGTCCCCACCGGCGCCGAACCCGTCGGGTGGGGACCTGCGGGAGCGCCGGGTGCGGTGGGCTGCCGTTCACCGCCTTCGCGGCGCGTCGCGCCGCCCAACCGGTGGAGGAGAGACGGCCGCATGACCATGCCCACCGCCTCGGACCGGATCTGGACGGTTCCGAACGCGCTGTCCGCCCTGCGGCTGCTCGGCGTGCCGGTCTTCCTCTGGCTGGTGCTGGGTCCGAAGGCGGACGGTGCGGCGCTCGGCGTTCTCGCGTTCGCCGGAATCAGCGACTACCTGGACGGCAAGCTCGCGCGGGTGCTGAACCAGACGAGTCGCCTCGGCGTCCTGCTGGATCCCCTCGCCGACCGGTTCTACATCCTCGCCACCATCGTCGCTCTGACCCTCCGCGGGATCGTGCCGGTCTGGTTCGCGGTTCTGCTCCTTGCCCGCGACGTGGCGTTGCTGGCGCTGCCGCCGTTGCTGCGCAGGATCGGGGTCGGCGTCACACTGCCCGTGCACTACCTGGGCAAGGCTGCGACGTTCAACCTGTTGTACGCCTTCCCTCTCCTACTGCTGTCTGCCGGGGATTCCTGGCTGGCCACCGCGGCACGCCCGGTCGGATGGGCGTTTGCGATCTGGGGTACTGCCCTGTACTGGTGGTCTGGTCTTCTGTACTTCGTCCAGGCCGGCCAGCT
>NZ_CDWWXB010000042.1:4593-6763 GCF_977971855.1 Frankia sp. CoWAU3
CGGACCGGCGCAAGTGGGAGGTGACCGGTGAGAGCCGTCGTCATGGCCGGTGGCGAGGGCACCCGGCTGCGTCCGTTGACCGCGAACCTGCCCAAACCACTGCTCCCTGTCGTCAACCGGCCGATCATGGAGCATGTGCTGCGCCTACTCAAACGGCACGGCTTCGACGAGACGGTGGTGACCGTCCAGTTTCTGGCCTCGATGATCCGGACATACTTCGGTTCCGGTGACGAGCTCGGGATGCACCTGTCGTACGCCACTGAGACGACCCCGCTGGGCACCGCCGGCAGCGTGAAGAACGCCGAGGACGCCCTGCGGGACGAGGCGTTCCTGGTCATCAGCGGGGACGCGCTGACCGACATCGACCTCACCGACCTGGTTGCCTTCCACCGGCGTCAGGGCGCGCTCGTCACCGTCGCGCTGAAATCCGTCCCCGACCCGCTCGAGTTCGGCATCGTCATCACCGGCGAGGACGGACGGATCCAGCGCTTCCTGGAGAAGCCGACCTGGGGGCAGGTGTTCTCCGACACCGTCAACACCGGCATCTACGTGATGGAGCCCGAGGTGCTTGCCCAGGTGCCGCCCGGCGAGGCGGTGGACTGGTCCGGCGACATCTTCCCCCGGCTGGTCGAGGCGGGTGCCCCGGTGTACGGCTACGTGGCGTCCGGGTACTGGGAGGACGTCGGCACCATCGCGAGCTTTCAACGGGCCCAGGCCGACGTGCTCAACCGCCAGGTCGACGTGGAGATCGGCGGTTTCGAGGTGTCCCCCGGGGTGTGGATCGGTGAGGACGCCGAGGTCCATCCGGAGGCGATCCTCAAGGGGCCGCTCGTGGTCGGTGACTACAGCAAGGTGGAGGCCGGCGCCGAGCTGCGGGAGTTTTCCGTGCTGGGCAGCAACGTGCTGGTGAAGAGCGGCGCGTTCCTGCACCGGGCGATCGTCCAGGACAACGCGCTCATCGGCCCGCAGACGAACCTGCGCGGCTGCGTCATCGGCAAGAGCACCGACGTGTTGCGGGCGGCCAGGATCGAGGAGGGCGCCGTCGTCGGAGACGAGTGCGTCGTCCGCGAGGAGGCGTTCGTCTCCCATGACGTGAAGGTGTATCCGTTCAAGACGATCGAGGCCGGCGCGGTCGTCAACACCTCCGTCATCTGGGAGTCCCGCGGCCAGCGGACCCTGTTCGGGCCGCGCGGGGTGTCCGGCCTGGTGAACGCGGAGATCACCCCGGAGCTGGTGGTGCGCCTCGCCGGTGCCTACGCCACGACCCTGAAGAAGGGGGCCACCGTCACCACCGCGCGGGACGGTTCCCGCGCCGCCCGGGCCCTCAAGCGGGCCGTCATCAGCGCGTTGACCGCCGGTGCCATCAACGTCCGTGATCTCGAGGTGGCACCGATGCCGGTCACCCGCTTCGACGTCCGCTCGTCCAACGCCGCCGGGGGGATCATGCTGCGCACCACCCCCGGAGACCCGGAACGCATCGACATCATCTTCCTGGATGCCGACGGCGACGACCTCTCCCCGGTGGCACAGCGCAAGCTAGACCGGGTCTTCTCCCGCCAGGAGTTCCGCCGGGCCTTTCCCGGTGAGATCGGTGACCTGCGTTTCCCGGCCCGTACCATGGATCTCTACATCCAGGATCTGCTCGACCGGGTTGATACCGCCGGCGTCGCCGAGGCGGATCTCAAGATCGTCGTTGATCCCTCGGGTGGCTCGGCGTCCCTGGTGCTGCCGACACTGCTCGGCCGGCTCGGCGTTGACGTGCTCACCGTCAATGGACGCGTTGACGAGATCATCCCGCCCCGCAGCGCCCTGGAGGATCTGCGGGCCACCGACCGTCTGGGCGCCCTCGTCGCCAGCTCCGGGGCGGCCTTCGGCGTGCGGTTCGATCATGTCGGCGAGCGCGTCACGATCGTCGACGAGCGGGGGGACCTCATCGACGATGACCGGGCCCTGCTGGTGTTCCTCGACCTCGTCGCGGCGGAGAATCCCGGCGCGGAGGTGGCCCTGCCGGTGACCATCACCCGGGTAGCCGACCAGGTCACCTGCTTCCACGGGCTGACGGTACGCCGGACCTCCCTGTCGGCGGCGGCGCTGACCGGGGTCGCCCGTGACGACGGCATCGTCTTCGCCGCCGACGGGCGGGGCGGCTTCATCGTCCCCGAGTTCGCCC
>NZ_CDWWXB010000042.1:7099-7677 GCF_977971855.1 Frankia sp. CoWAU3
TTCGTGAAACTGCTGGCCCTGGTGGCACGGACCCGGCTGACACTCAGCACCATCGACGCCCGGATACCTTTGGTAGCGATCCTGCGCCGTTCAGTGCCCACCCCGTGGGCGGTCAAGGGCACCGTCATGCGTCGCGTGGTGGAGTCGGTCGACCCGGATACGGGGTATGTCATCGACACCACGGACGGGGTTCGGATCGTCGGTCCGGACGGCTCCTGGATCCTGGTGTTGCCGGATCCGAGTGAGGCGGTCACCCACCTGTGGTCGGAGGGTGCCGACATCGAGGAGGCCCACGTGCTGCTGCAGCGTTGGGTCGAGGTGGTCGAGGCGCGGTAGCCGCGGCACGCGCGGCGAGGCCTTGGTCGGCGGCGCTCGGTGTCCGGTCGGTCAGAATGCCGAATGTGCGAGAACGGACCGGATGGCCACGCCGAGGGCCGGTACGCCCCGGGGCCGCCGGCCCTTCGGATCCCTGCGGCGTCTCCGGGCGGCCCCGTCGCCCCTGGCAGCGTCCCCTCGCCTTGGCCCTCGTCCTCGGCCTGCTCGGCCTGGTGATCGCGACCGGCGCCCGGCGTGCCGCG
>NZ_CDWWXB010000042.1:8167-20911 GCF_977971855.1 Frankia sp. CoWAU3
ACCCGGGTCGGCGAGCTGCGCCTGCGGGTGAAGACGGCGCGGGAACAGCGTGCCCGGGCCGAGCGTGAGCTGGCCTGGGCCACGGCGGCGCTGTCGGATCTCGGGCCGGCGGCAGGCTGGTCCCCCGTGCGTGGACCGGGTGCCCGGATCGAGCTCGCGGACCGGACCGCCCCCGGGCCCTCGGCACCGTCGGCACCTCGTGCGTCAACGGCGCCTACCCCGCTGCGCCCGTTGACCGGGCCCGCCGGTCCCCACTCCGCACCGGCGTCCGGCTGGACCCGGATTCAAGATCGAGATCTTGCCGATCTCGTCAACGTGCTGTGGATCTCGGGTGCCGAGGCTGTCGCGGTCAACGGCGTCCGCCTGACGGCTCTCAGCGCTATCCGGGCGGCCGGTGATCTCATTCTCGTCGGATTCGTACCGGTGATCGCGCCGTACACCGTCGAAGCGGTGGGTGATCCGGACGATCTCGTGCGGCGTCTCGAGGAGTCCGCCGTGATCGACCGGCTGCGGCATCGTCCCGACTCACCGGTGACCTCCCTGTCGGTCGTCACCGTCAGAAACCTGACCCTGCCCGCGGCCGATCCCCAGGTGCTGCGGCATGCTCGACGGAGCGAATCATGATCGCCGTGGTAGCCCTTGCCCTGGGCGTGACGGCCGGCCTGGTGCTGGGCCCGACCGTCCCCGACTGGATGGATCCCTACCTCCCAGTCGCCGTGGTGGCCGCGGTGGACGCTGCTCTCGGCGGCGCGCGGGCCGTCGCGGAGAGGGTGTTCGACAACCGGGCGTTCATCGTCTCGTTCGTCTTCGACGTCGCGATCGCCGTCCTGATGGTGCTGCTCGGCGACCTGATCGGGTTCGGCGGCGCGTTGTCCACCGCGGTGGTCGTGGTGCTGGGCATCCGCATCTTCACCACCGCGACCGCGTTGCGCCAACATCTGATCAAGGTCTGACGATGGCGGTGACCTCGGCAGGCGACCCTTCGGAATCCGGGCCCGGACGGAAGTCCGCATCCGATCCGAAGCCCGATCCGAAGCCCGATCCGGTGCCGGTCTCCGATGCGCCGGTCTCCGATGCGCCGTCGGACCCGCCCACGTCGCCCGTCGTGGTCCCTGTCGCGTCGGAGCCGACGCCGAGCCCGGTTCCGGGGCACGTCCGGCCGGGTCGTTCCCGGACGCGGCCTGCCCTGAGCCTGGTCCTGCTCGCCGGTCTCGGTTTCGCCGTGGTCGCCGCGACCCGGTCCGCGCAGCCGTCCTTCGGACTCGCCACCGCGCGGCCGGACGAGCTCGCCGCGACCCTCGGTGCGATCGGCGCCGTCGACCGGTCCCTGGCAGCCCGGGAGCAGCAGCTCCGCCGGGAGGCGGAACCGATGATGCCGCCCGTGCCGACGTCGGTGCCGGCCCCGGCGGCCGGGCCGGACGAGGTGCGTCGCGAGGCCGACCGGCTGGCGATCCTCACCGGCATAGTGCCGGTCACCGGATCGGGGCTCGAACTGACGATCCAGGACCCTCACCGCGCGGTCGACGCCTCGATCCTCGTCGACGCCCTGCAGGAGCTACGGGACGCGGGCGCCGAGGCGATCGAGATCGCCGGGGTCCGAGCGGTCGTCTCGACCTACGTGGCCGACGAGCCCGGGCGGGGGTTGGTGGTCGACGGCACGTCGATCGCGCCGCCGTACGTGCTGCGGGTGGTGGGCGACGCCCACACGCTGGACCAGGCGATGCGGATCCCCGGCGGGGTGCTCGATACGGTAGCGGCACGGGACGGGGCGCAGGCGACCGTTCGGACCTCCGAGCACATCGAGATCCGTGCGCTGCGACCCGCTCCGAGTCCTCGCTACGCCCGTCCGGCCGGATAGGAGACCCCTGTTCCCCGGGCCAGCCGAGGAACGTGGTTCCTGGTGGAGTTCGCGGCGCGGCGCGGCACGGTATGGCGTCGGGCCGGGCGGCGCAGAGCGGTCCGCGCAGTGGTCAGAGCAAGGGGAGGCGATCTCCGGTGTACCCGGACGACCTGAAGTACACCCGTGAGCACGAATGGATCCGGCTCGACGGGAGCACGGCACGGGTCGGCATCACGTCCTACGCGCAGGAGGCGCTGGGCGACATCGTCTTTGTCTCTCTGCCCGACATCGGCTCCGCGGTCCAGGCCGGTGAGTCCTTCGGAGAGGTCGAGTCGACCAAGAGCGTGTCCGAGATCTACGCGCCGATCGCCGGAGAGGTGACGGCGCGCAACGAGGCACTTGCCGGTGCGCCGGAACTGATCAACTCTGATCCCTATGGGGAAGGCTGGCTCGTCGAGCTCACGGTCGCGGATGTCGCCGACGTCACCGGCCTACTGACCGCCGAAGAGTACGCGGAGCACGTGAAGGAAAACTGAGAGTATCTGGTTTGTGCTTCTGGTGGGTGGTGGGCCACGCCACGCCGAACAACACGGGTCGCACTCTTTTCACGACCGTGCCCGCGATGCACTAGCCTCGGAGTGCACCGGGGCACGATCGTGGACGACCCGACCGTCGCCATGTGATCATCCTGGTGATGGGGGTGGGCTGCGGACGTCTGGCTACCACCATCGCAGTGTTGGCAGAGACGTTCCCGCCGCCCGTCCGGTGGCGGCCGAAGCGGCTGGGGTACCCCGCCCGTGCGGGATCCCGGCAGGAAGCGGACGCGACTGTGTTCTGCACGAGGTGCGGACAGCAGAACCCGTCCGACGCGCTGTACTGCGCGCGGTGCGGGTCTCCTCTGGTACGTCCGGGTGAGCCCGTGGCGCCGGAGAGACCCGCGGAGCAAACGTCGACGCTGAACCTGGCGGCCGCGCTGTCCGGCATCGAGGGCGACCACGTCGACGAGTCGACCGAGCGGGACGCCGTGGCCGCCGTTGACGCGCTACCTCCCGGCTCGGCGTTGCTCGTCGTCAAGAGGGGGCCGAATGCGGGGAGTCGTTTTCTGTTGGACGCCGACATGACCACCGTCGGCCGCCATCCCGAGAGCGATATCTTCCTCGACGATGTGACCGTCTCCCGTCGGCATGCGGAGTTCCATCGCTCGCCGTACACCAAGGGCTTCTCGGTTCGCGACGTCGGGAGCCTGAACGGTACCTACCTCAACCGCGAGCGGATCGACTCGGCTGAGCTCACCAGCGGCGACGAGGTGCAGATCGGCAAGTTCCGGCTGGTGTTCCTGACTGGCGCGAGCTACGGGGGGTCAGCGGCACGGTGACGAGGAAGGACCCACGGTGAGCGGCGGCCTCGCCGCGGCATCGTCGGCCCCGCGTTCGGGCGCAACGCGCTCGGACCAGGCCGGACAGAACGCGAAGGTGCTCAACATCGGCCAGGTTCTCGACCGTCTGCGGGCGGACTTCGCCGACATCACCCTGTCGAAGATCCGTTATCTCGAGGCGGAGGGACTCGTCGAACCCGCCCGTACCAGCGCGAACTACCGCAAGTACTCGGTCGACGACGTTGCCCGGCTCCGTTACGTCCTGCACGCGCAGCGGGAGCGCTTTCTTCCGCTGCGCGTGATCAAGGAGGAGCTGGCGTCGCTCGACCGCGGTGAGACCCCGGTGCATCGGCCTGGACCCCGCGCGCTGCCCCCGCATCCGGCCCCTACCGGCCTGGACGCGTTCCTCGGGGCGGAACGGGTCAGAATGTCGCGCCGGGAGCTTCTCGCCGCCGCGGGGCTCGGCGACGAGGCCCTGACCGAGCTGGAACAGCACGGCCTGGTGGGTCCGATCGCCGGCGGCGGGTACTACGATTCCGACGCCCTGCTCGTCGCACGGACCGTGGCGCTGCTGGCCGGCCACGGCGTGCAGCCCCGGCATCTGCGGGCCGCCCGTACGGTGGCCGACCGTGAGGCTGGTCTCATCGAGGCCGCCGTCGCCCCGTTGCGGGGCCAGCGCGGTGGTGAGGGCTCGGGACGGCACGCCGAGACCGCCGATGAGCTGGCGGCGTTGCTGGTCCGCTTGCACGCGGCCCTGTTGCGCTCCCGGCTGGCGGCGGGACGATCGAGTTGAGACCAAGGTGAGGAGGCTGTCGGGGCTGCGCTCGGAGTGCCTTGCCGGACAGCCGAACCGGTGGGCGCGCTGACGCCGGACGGAAGCGGGGATACTGTCTCCCCTGTGGGGTTTTCTGGCTCCGGTCACAACATCCCGCCCCGCCCCACCTGCGAGGAGGTAGATCGGTGCATCGGCTGGACATCGTCGGCGTGCGAGTCGAGCTTCCGTCGAAGCAGCCGATCGTCCTGCTCAAGGAGGTGGGCGGTGAGCGGTATCTGCCTATCTGGATCGGTGCTGTCGAGGCGACGGCGATTGCCTTCGCCCAGGAGGGCATCACGACGGCTCGACCTATGACCCATGACCTGATGCGGGACGTGTTGCGTGCGCTGCAGACGGACCTGACCCGGGTAACCATCACCGACCTCCAGGACGGCGTCTTCTTCGCCACGCTCGTGTTCGGCAACGGGGTGGAGGTCTCCGCCCGGCCGTCCGACGCGATCGCGTTGGCGATGCGGATGGGAGCGCCGGTCTACGGGGTCGAGGCGGTTCTGGCCGAGGCCGGGATCACCGTTCCCGAGGAACAAGAACAGGAGAGCGAGCTGGAGAAGTTCCGGGAGTTCCTTGACACGATCTCCCCGGAGGATTTCAACACCCCCGACTCCTGAGGGTTCCCGGCTCCCGAGGCTTCCCAGCCCTTGGCGTGCCCGCCTGGGAGCAGGTCGGCCGCTGAGACTTTCAGCGAGCCGTGGCCGAGGTCGGCTGTGATCCACTGTGATCCACAGTGCGGGCAGTATCGGGGCGAGCTTCCGATTTGACCGATCTGTTGAATGACGTCCGCTGGACTCCAGACACGCCGGCTTAGATCATTGAAGGAACCGCGCGTCGCTCCTACGGTCGGGAGAGCCCGACCGTAGAGTTCGTGCCCCTGCCCGCGGTAGACGTGGCGGAACGGGCTCTCTCCGGCTCTGACCTTGCCGGGCCGTGGCAACGGCGTGATGTGCTCTGCCCGGTTCCGTGCCGACGGGTGGACGGGCGGTCCCGGATTACGGGCACAAGGGTGCCACGCCGCGGCCTCGCCGGCCGTCGGTGGTCGGGGAGTCGTGCGGTCGAGGTGATCGTGGCAGGCCGCACGACAGTGGAAACGGTTCGATCGGGCCGGGTGTCCGGGATGGCGGCGTCGGGTGACGTCGGCGGTCGGGACGGATCCGGAACGGTCCAGAGGATGGGGCTGGCATGGCGGCGAAGTGCGTACAGCGATGATCGAACAGGGCCAGCTCTTTCCGGATGAGATTCCCGAACCGCCGGGGGACGACGTCGGGTACCGGGGGCCGACGGCCTGCGCCGCGGCGGGCATCACCTACCGCCAGCTCGACTACTGGGCTCGGACCGCTCTGGTCGTCCCCAGCGTCCGCGACGCGTCCGGTTCCGGCAGCCAACGGCTGTACTCCTTTCGTGACGTCCTGGTGCTGCGCGTGGTCCGCAAGCTGCTTGAGGCCGGTGTGTCGCTGCAGAACATCCGGGTGGCGGTGGAACATCTGCGTACCCGCGGCGTGGACGACCTGGCGCAGCTCACCCTGATCAGCGACGGCTCCACCGTGTACGAGTGCACCTCGGACGATCAGGTTATCGATCTTGTCCGGGGTGGACAGGGCGTGTTCGCCATCGCCGTCGGCCGAGCCCTGCGCGACATGCGTGGCCAGCTGGCCGAACTGCCCTGCGAGCGGCCTGGTCATCCGCCGGCGACCCATCCCGGCGACGAGCTGGCCAGTCGTCGGACCCGGCGGAGCTCGGCCTAGCCCCCGCCCTTATTCGGTTCCGAACTGTCGGTGGTTCGTCGTACGGTCCGCCTCGTGACAGACAACCCGACGGTCCTCACCGAGGGCCTGCAGAAGAGCTACGGCGGCAAACGAGCGCTGGTGGGCCTGGACCTGCGGGTCGATGCCGGCACCGTGCACGGCGTGCTGGGGCCCAACGGAGCCGGCAAGACGACGGCGGTACGCATCCTGTCGACCCTGCTGCGCCCGGACGGCGGCCAGGCCAGGGTCCTCGGTCTGGACGTCGTCCGGCAGGCGGACGCGCTGCGTGCCCGGATCGGTCTGACCGGCCAGTACGCGGCGGTCGACGAGCGGCTCACCGGCCTGGAGAACCTGGAGATGTTCGGGCGGCTCTACCGTCTGCGCAGCCGCGTCGCGCGGGCCCGCGCGGTCGAGCTGCTCGAGCGGTTCGAGCTCGCCGAGTCGGCCGGTCGGCAGGCGCGTACCTACTCGGGCGGGATGCGGCGGCGGCTCGATCTCGCGGCCAGTCTGATTATCAACCCGGCGGTGCTGTTCCTCGACGAGCCGACCACCGGACTGGATCCCCGCAGCCGCTCGGCGATGTGGAGGGTGATCGCCGATCTGGTGCAGGACGGCACGACGGTCCTGCTCACGACGCAGTACCTGGAGGAGGCCGACCGGCTGGCCCACCGGATCTCGGTGGTCGACGGCGGCCGGGTCATCGCGCGGGGTACCCCGAACGAGCTGAAGTCGCAGGTTGGTGGCGACCGGCTGGACATCGTCGTCGGTGGTGACGCCGCCGAGGATGTCCAGGCCGCCCGGGCGGTGCTCGCCCGGTTCGGATCCGGCGCGGCGACGGCCGACGGGGAGACGCGTCGGGTCAGTGCGCCGGTACCGGGCGCGAGCGTGCTGTCCGATGTGGTCCGGGGTCTCGACGAGCTGGGGGTGCCGATCTCCGACGTCGCCCTGCACCGGCCGTCGCTGGACGACGTCTTCCTCGCCATGACCGGGCGCGCTTCGGCCGGCAGCGAGACGCCGCCCGCACGTGCGGGCGGCGACGGCCGTGGCGACACCGGCAACCCTGATGACCGGGACGACCGGGCCGATCGGGACGACCGGGATGACAAGGATGACAAGGATGACAAGGACATGGTGACCATATGAGCACCCTCGAGCTGACTCCGGCGGGGCGCGGGCGGCTGTCGTGGGCCGTCGCTGACGCGTGGGTGATGTGCCGGCGCAATCTGATCCAGACATGGCGGATACCCGAGCTCGTCATCTTCGCGACCATCCAGCCGGTCATGTTCGTCCTGCTGTTCACCTATGTCTTCGGTGGCGCGATCAACGTGGGTGACGGGGTCAAGTACGTGGACTACCTGATGCCGGGCATCTTCCTACAGACGGTGATCTTCGGGTCGATGTTGACCGGCGTGGGGCTGGCGGAGGACCGTCAGCGGGGCCTGATCGACCGGTTCCGTTCCCTTCCCATGAGCCGGTCGGCGCTGCTCACCGGCCGTACCCTGGCCGATCTCGCCCGCAACGTCTTCATCGTCGTGGTGATGCTTCTGGTAGGTCTGGCCGTGGGATTCCGGTTCGGGGAGACCACGGTGCCGGCGGCGCTGGCCGGGTTCGGGCTGATGCTGTTGTTCTCGTACGCCTTCTCCTGGCTGTCCGCCGTCATCGGGCTGTCGGTGAGTAGCGCGGAGGCGGCGCAGTCGGCGGGATTCATCTGGATTTTCCCGCTGGTCTTCGCCAGCTCGGCCTTCGCCCGGGTGGAGACCATGCCGGGCTGGCTGCAGGCGTTCGCCCGGCATCAGCCGGTGACGGTGACCGTCGACGCCGTGCGGGCGTTGTTCCTCGGCGGTCCGGTCGTCTCCGTCCTCCTGCAGTCCCTCGCCTGGTGTCTGGGTCTGTTGGTGGTGTTCGGGCCGTTCGCCGCGCGCGTGTACCGGCGGTCGGCCTCGCGCTGACCGGCGGGCCCGACCGCCGGACGCGGGCCGTACCCGATGTCGCCGAGGCGCGGCTCATGGTCAGGTGCGGCCCTCGGTCTCCTGGGCGTTGCCCAGCGTCGCCTCGTAGGCGAGCCATTCGGCCCGCAGGACCGGCCAGCCGTCGGCGCGCAGCAGGTCCACCACGGCGGGGTCGTCGTCGACCACGACGGCGACCCGACGGCCGGCGCCGAGCTCGCGAAGTTCGGCGCGTTTGAACACCCGAGCCGGCCGACGGTCGGAGTCCGGACGCATCCGCAGCTCACCCGGCGGCAGATCCTGCTCGGTCAGCCAGCGCCGCGTCGCCTCTCTGGAACGCTCCGGCCGGCCGGTCAGCCATACCACCTCGTGGTCTCGGGCCAGTTTGCGGGCCAGTTCCACCCCTTCGGCCAGGGGGGGATCGGCGGGCGCCGCTGCGAAGAACGCCTCCCAGTCGCTGGGACTGGCGCGCAGGAAGCGCAATCGGTGTCGGACGTCGGCCACTACCCCGTCGACGTCGATGACGGCGAGCGGTCGCTGTTTCGCCGCCGTACCTGCCGTACCTGCCGTCTCCGTGCGGCCCGCCGTGTCAGCCGTGTCAGCCGCGTCCGTCACCGACGTTCCCTTTCCACCTGCTCATCGCCGACCTTCGCCCCTTCGATCGGTGCGCTGGCTTACCTGACCGGGACGGTTGCCCCGACGGATCATTGAACACGCGCGGCGCCGTTGATTTGGTGCCGGTCGGGGGTGGCCCGCTCGGGTGGTCCCGGCGTCGCCGTCGTCCGGAACGGCCAGGCGGCGGGTGGTTGTACCGATAACGTCGCCGATGTCGTCGCATGCTTTCGTCCGGCGATGTCCCTGTGTCCAGACCGTCGCGCCGGCAGGCCAGTTCGGCCGGTCGGCGCGTTCTGGGATGTTTGCTCCGTCGGACGTGTCATGGTCGTCGGGGGGCTCGACGCCGAGCACGGCAACACACAGTGTGGGGAGGTCGACGTGTCGGGTACCCGGCGGGCGCGCACGCTCGTGGCCGGCATCCAGTCCTCGCTGGGGGCGGCACTGGCGCTCGCCGACCGGCTGGATGAGCAGGCGGACCGGATCGAGACCGAGGTGGGCTCCGGTGCTTCCGGGAAGGCCGGTGCCTCGGGGAAGGCCGGTGGCCCCGGTGAGTCCGGTGCGGGGCGGCTCGACGTCGCCGGGGAGCTCGCCCGGGCCGCCGTGATCGCCCGTTCCCGGGCGCGTGGATTCGCCGGCGCGTCCTGGGCGGCGCCCGACTGGCGGCACGGCCCCTTCGGTGTCGCCCCGGTCGGCGACCGAGCTCGTTTCCGGCCCGCTCTGTGGCAGGTCGGTCAGGTCATCGTGCCGCCCGACGATCCCACGGCGCAGCACCGGACGGTGCCACTGGCCATCCCGCTGCTGGACGGCCTGAACCTGCGGATCGAGACGACCCGGTCCAGCCGGCCCGCCGCGGTCGACCTCGTGCGTGGCCTGCTGACCCGCGTCCTCGCCGCGGCGCCGGCCGGGTGGGTCCGACTCGTCGTCTACGATCCCCACGAGTTCGGTGCCGGGCTCGCCGGCTTTGCGCCGCTGCGTGCCGCCGGTGTGGCCACCCCCACGCTCACGACGCGGGCCCGGCTTGAGGAGGTCCTCGCGGAGCTGTCGGCGGAGGTGGGAAGAATCACCGTGGACCGGCTCGGTGGCCGGTTCGACTCGTTGCGGGAGCGGGAGGAGGCTGGGCTTCCGCGTTCGGAGCCCTGGCGCGTCCTGGTGCTGCTTGGTGAGCCCCGGCTGCACGACGAGGGCGCGCGGGCGCTCGCCGCCATCGCGGCCCAGGGCCCGTCCTGCGGGGTGGTGGTGATCTCCATCGTGGAGGTCCGGCCGCCCGGCGTGGAGCCGGTCCTGGGCGGCTCGCGGGACGGTCCCGATGCGCTGACGCCGCTGGATCCCGACGTCAGCGGTCTGGGAGCCGACGAGGACGGGGACTCGGTGACGGAACCCCTGCCGAGGTCGGTGGTGTTCACCGCGGTCGAGCTCCTCGCCGATCGGCCGGGATGGCTCGGGGCCGCCGCGGGAGGCTGGCGCACGTCGCTGACCGGTCTGCTGCGGGTCGAGCTGGACCCGCCGCCGCACTCCATGTTGGTCGCCGCGGTCGCGGCTCAGGTCGCCGCGGCGGCCACCCGGGAGGCCGCCCGGCCGCCGGCCATCAGCGACATGCTGCCCCGCGGCCTGTGGGAGTTCGACAGCGCCGCCGGGGTGGGTGTCGAGGTGGCGCAGGGCCCCGACGGGCCGGTGGGGTTCACCTTCGACGACGACACCGTGCACGCCCTCGTCGGCGGCCAGGCCGGGTCGGGCAAGTCGACGTTGCTCCTCGACGTGATCTACGGGATCGCCGCGCGTTACGGGCCCGACCAGGTCCGCTTCCATCTGCTCGACTTCAAGGAGGGGCTGGAGTTCGCCCAGTTTGCCGCCGGTCCGACGGACCCGTTCTACCTGCCGCACGCCGACACCGTCGGCATCGAGAGCGACCGCGAGTTCGGCGTCGCGGTGCTGCGGGCGGTCCGTGAACAGATGCGCCGCCGCGCCGTGGCGATGCGCGCGGTCGGCGCCCGCGACCTGCGAGGCCTGCGGGCGGCCGACCGGAGCTCGGCCTGGCCGCGGATCATCGTCGTGGTCGACGAGTTCCAGGTGATGCTCACCCCGATGGACTCGGTGGCGCGGGAGGCCGTCGCGCACCTGGAGGTCCTGGCCCGCCAGGGCCGCGCCTACGGGGTCCATCTGCTGCTCGCCAGTCAGACGCTGTCCGGTATCGACGCGCTTGACGCCACCGCCGGGAAGCGTGGTTCGATCTTCGGGCAGTTCGCGTTGCGCGTGGCGCTGCGTACCTCGATCTCGGAGTCACGGGTCCTGCTGTCCACGGCGAACGAGGCTGCCGGCGCGCTCTCGGGCGTCGGGGAGGCTATCGTCAACCGGCGCAACGGCCATCCTGCGGGCAACGAACTCGTCCGGGTCGCCTTCCCGGATCCGGCGGCGATAGGCGTGCTGCGTGGGCGGCTGGCGGCCACGACCGCCCGCAGTGTGCCGAATGCGAGGCCCCCGCGGGTCTTTGCTGGTCACGCCCCCGCGGTTCTTGACGACAACCCGATCTACCAGGCGTTGGACGGGCGTCCGGCGCCGACAGCCGTCGAGGCGGTTGCGGCCGAAGCGATCATCGGCGACGGTGGCGAAACCGGTCCGAGCCTGCTGGCGGGCGGTGCGTCGCCGGGGCGTGCTTGCGGTTCCGGGAGCGGCTCAGGGGACGGTGCCGAGAACGATGTCGATCCCCTCGCGCTGGTCGGCGTGCCCCTGGACCTCGCGCCGCCCGCGGTCGGGGTACGGCTCGCCGCGCTGCCCGGCCGGCATCTCGCCGTGCTCGGTCCGCTGCGTCGGGAGGCGGTCGGCATCCTGCAGGCGGCGGCGGCCAGCGTCGCCGCGCAGGTCCCGGCCGGTGGACTCGTGGTCGAGATCATCGTCGCGGAGCCGATGGCGCTCGCCGCCGCGGAGGTGCTCGCGGCGCGCGTACGCCGGGCCGGGCATCCCGTTCGGGTCGCCGATGTCACCGGCCTGCGGTCAGTGCTGGCCGGTGCCGCCGACGAGACCCGTGCCCGGGAGGAGTCCGCACTCACCGGCAGCGTGGGCCCGGTCGCGCCGCCGCTGCGGCTCGTCGTCGTCTTTGCGATGGACGCCGGCCGGGCCGGGCTGGAGGCGCGTGACCCGGTGACCCGTCGCACCGGACTGGACGACCTGCGCACGCTCACCCGCCGGGGACCGGCGCAGCGCGTGCACCTGCTGGGCTGGTGGCGGGGAGTGTCCCGGCTGGCCGAGGACCTCGGTCCGGGTAACCGGGACGACATCGCCGCGTGGGTGGCGGCCGGGGTACCCGGCAGCGACCTGTTCGTCCTGGCCGGACACCGGTCGGTGGCCGGTGGGACCATGCCGAATCGGGCGGTCCTGTTCGACCGGCACGTCCAGGCCGAACCGCGCACCGTGGTGCCGTTCGCGCCGTTGGATCAGGGGTAGTCCGATGCGGACCGACGACGGGGCGGGAAGCGACGGCGACGTGGCGGGTGTCGGCGATGTGGCGGCTGTCGGCGACGTGGGGATCGACGGCCGAGCAGGCGCCGGGAGAGGACGGAACGGGATCGTGGCTGGATCTGTGCCGGTGGATGCGTCCGATCTCGCCGACCTGTTCGGCGACGCGGGCCTTGGCGACCCGGATCTTGACGATCCGGCCAAGGCTGCGATGCAGTACCGGCGCCTGCTCGGTGCGTCCGACGAGGCCCGGGCCCGGGCCGGCCGCGACGCCCGCGACCGACGGCAGGACGGCCGGGCGGCCGCGCGTCGGCACCGGGACGCCGCCCAGGACATCCGGGCCAGGGTCCGCAGTGTCTGGGACCAGGTCGCCGAGCCCCTCGCCCAGTATGGGCTCACCGAGCTCGACCAGCTGCGCTCGGCGGCCGGCGACACCTCGGCCGAAGCGGCTGCCGCCGTCCCGCGGGTCGGCCTGGCGAAGAAGGGGACGGCTAATCGCGGCCTCTACCGCGACGGGGGCGGGTACGTCCCGGCCGAACCGGGCGATCGGCGGGGCCGATCATTGGCACAGGCCGGGCGGGAGGCCGACCGCACGGGACGGGGGCTCGCGCGGCAGCGGCACCGGTCGGATGGCCTGCCGCTGGGGGCGGGCCGGGCTGCGCGGGATGGCCGCGCCGGCGGCCCGCACGAGCCGTCCGCCGCGCAGGTGGACCCGCGGACCGCGCCGCGCCAGGCATACGAGCTCTGCCTGGACGCGATGAGCAAGGCCGCCGAGCTGCGGGCCGTCTCCAAGGGCACCGGCCCGGCGTCGGCCGGGCTGCTGACCGCCCTCGCCTGCCTGCTCATCCTCGGGATCGTCGGACTTCTGCGGGCTTTCGTCGCCGCGCCCGCGCTGCCATGCCTGGTCGGGTCGACAGTGGCCGCCGCCGTCCTGGTCGCCCTCGGGG
>NZ_CDWWXB010000042.1:21050-21744 GCF_977971855.1 Frankia sp. CoWAU3
CCGGCGGCGAGGATGGGGCGAAGGCGGTGTTGCGGGCGGGCACCCTGGGAGCGGGCACGGCCGCGGTGATGGTGCTGGCTACGTTCCGGCTCGCCCCGATGGAACCGGCCGGGGTGATCGCGTCGCTGGCCGCGCTCGCGGTGGGGGTCCGCTTCGGTCTCGGCCTCGGCGGCGGGCAGGCTTCGGCCGGCGCATCGAAGAGCGGTGGTTCCAGGAGCGGTGGTTCCAGGAGCGGTGGTTCCAGGAGCGGTGGTTCCAGGAAGGGATGAGGACGGGTGTCAGGCACGATCGCCGACGTCAAGGCGCAGCTCGACGAGGCGTTCCGGCGCACCGAGGAGGTGGCCGGGCAGTTGGAGGGCGCGCTGAGCATGATCGAGGAGGCGCAGGCGATGGTGATCGCGGCGACCGACGGCAGTGAGCACCGTGCGGTCGAACAGTTGACCAGCGCGCTGGTGGAGACACGCGACACATTGCAGACGTCGCTGGCGTCGTTGGGATCGGCCGTGCAGGAGGTTCGGGACTACCGGGACGGTCTGTAGACGGCTGGGGTGAGGCACGGCACGCCTCCCGACGTGGGACGGGATCTCCCCGTTGCGGCTTGCCGGGGCATCTGATTACAGGAGGACACCTTTCGGGTGAGAGCAGTAACCAGATGAAGGTCTGGGTAACAACGTCCTAGCGGGAGTTTCCTAGA
>NZ_CDWWXB010000043.1:0-10251 GCF_977971855.1 Frankia sp. CoWAU3
GACGAGACAAGCCGCCGGCGAAGGCTGACGCGGCCACGGCGTCAGCGAGACCGCCGGCCCACGGCCGGTGCTCAGGACCCACCCCGTCCGGGCACCGGCCCTCTACATTTCGGGGGCGAAGCAGGGGCCGAGGCCGAAGCAGAGTTGCGGGTTTCCCGACGAGTTTCCTGACGGGTGATGTCGACCGGTCGTACCGTCGACCAGATGACCCGCCGCGGAATGTCGATTGACGAGAAGGCGGCGTGACAAAAATCCCGGAAAACGGCGTGCAGGCGTCATCGCCAGGCGGCCGGAGAACATGACGGAAACCACGTGGGGCCGGAACCGAAATCACTCCGGGCCGAGGCCGGGGCGGGCACCGTAACGGACCCCTGAGGGGATCAGGCCAGCCCTGACAGGCCTGATCCCCCCGCCCCCCGAGCATCCACCCGACGACCGTCCATCGGTCCGGTTCGCCTCAGCCATAGGTCTCATCCCGGCCGTAGGTCACCCGGCTGCGACCTATCCGGCCACCGTCCAGGAGTCGGCGCCCTGGAGCAACGTCCGCAGATCGCCCAGGCCGCCGGGCCGGGCGGTCGCCAGCCGCTCCTGGAACAGCTGGTCGAACACGGGATGCGAGACCGACCGGTAGACGCCGATCGGCGGCTCCGGAAACTCCGCCTGCGCCAGCTGGGCCAGGGCGTAGGCATAGGTCGAGTTCTCCACCGTCGGATCGTGCACCACGACGCGGGGGTCACCGCTGTGCCCGACCGCCAGCTCCCCGGTGGCCGGGTCGCGGATCACGGCGTACTGCTCGTCCACGCCGAAAACCACCGGCATACCGGGCGAGAGCCGGATCGGCCCCTGCTCGCCCTTCGCCCCGGCGGCGCCGGCATCGGACCGCTTCGGCTGACGGGGGATCGCGTTGAACGTGGGGCAGCCCTGCCGGATCTCCACCAGCGCCGCTCCCTGATGCGCCGCGGCGGCGGTGAGGGTGGCGGTGAGGTGGCGACGGTCCGAGTCGATCGTGCGGGCGACGAACGTTGCGCCGGCGCCGAGCGCGAGCGCAACCGGGTCGAACGGGTTGTCGAGCGACCCGTGGGGGCTCGACGGGCTGATCGTGCCGATCCTGGAGGTCGGCGAATGCTGACCCTTCGTCAAACCGTAGATCTGGTTGTTGAACAACATGATCTTGATATTCACGTTGCGACGCAGCGCGTGAATAAGGTGGTTACCGCCGATCGACAGCGCGTCGCCGTCACCGGTTACGACCCACACCGCCAGGTCCGGCCGGTTGATCGAGACACCGGTCGCGAAGGACGGCGCCCGGCCGTGGATCGAGTGGATGCCGTAGGTGTCGAGGTAATAGGGGAACCGCGAGGAGCACCCGATACCGGACACGATCACGATGTTCTCGGGCGGGACGCCGAGGGCCGGCAGCAGACCCCGCATCGTCGAGAGGATGGCGTGGTCCCCGCAGCCGGGGCACCAGCGGACCTCGTTGCCGGTCATGTAGTCCTGCGCGGTCAGCGCCGGCCGTCCCGCCAAGTCACCCGACGGTTCTCCGGATCCACCATTCAGCGAGATCATCGTCCTGCCTCCCCGGCCGTGCCGAGCTTCGGACCAAGGTGTGCGTTCAACCGGGCGCTCACGTCCCCGACCGGCTTCGAGGCCGCATCCGCCGACGGCTCCTCGTCGATGCCCTGGATGATCCGGCTGATGACGGAGGTAAGCTCGGCGACCCGGAACGGCATGCCGCGGGTCTGGTTGTAGCCGACGGTGTCGATCAGGCATTCCTGGCGCAGGAGTCCGGCGAGCTGCCCGAGGTTCATCTCGGGGACGAGCACGGTGTGGTACTCCGACAGCACCGAGGCCAGGTTCGCCGGCAACGGGGCGAGATGGCGCAGGTGCGCCTGGGCGACCTTCATGCCGTCGCGCCGCACCTGGCGGCAGGCTTCACCGATCGGCCCCCACGTCGAGCCCCATCCGATCACCAGCACATCGGCGCCGGATCCGGGGGGCCCGCTGGGATCATCGACCTCCAGGAGCGGCACGTCGATGTTATCGATCTTGGATTGTCGGGTGCGGACCAGCAGGTCATGGTTGTCGGGGTCGTAGGAGACCGCACCGGTCAGGTCGGCCTTCTCCAGACCGCCGATGCGGTGCGTGAGCCCCGGGGTACCCGGGATCGCCAGCGGGCGGGCCAACGTGATCGGGTCCCGCACGTACGGCAGGAAGATCGGGTTACCGGCCTCGTCCACCCCGTTCGGGCCGGTGGCGAGATCGATCCCGATGGTGGGCAGCTCCGCCGTCTCGGGCACCCGCCACGGCTCGCTGCCGTTGGCGACGTAGGCGTCGGACAGCAGGATGACCGGGGTGCGGTAGGCCAGCGCGATCCGGGCTGCCTCCAGCGCGGCGTCAAAGCCGTCCGCGGGCGAACGCGCCGCGATCACCGGCAGCGGCGCCTCGCCGTGCCGGCCGTACAGGGCCTGGAGCAGGTCGGACTGCTCGGTCTTGGTCGGCAGACCGGTCGACGGCCCGCCGCGCTGCACGTTGACGACGACGAGCGGCAGCTCCATGATCACCGCAAGGCCGAGAGCCTCGGTCTTCAGGGCCATCCCGGGACCGGAGGTGACGGTCACGCCGAGCATCCCGGCGAAGGACGCGCCGATCGCGGAACCGATGGCGGCGATCTCGTCCTCGGCCTGGAAGGAGCGCACGTCGAAGGAGGCGAGCGCGCTCAGCTCGTGCAGGATGTCGGAGGCGGGAGTGATCGGGTAGGCGCCGAGGAACAGCGGCATCCCGGCCTGCTGCGCGGCTGCGACCAGGCCGTAGGCGATCGCCTTGTTGCCCTTCATGTGCCGGTAGGTGCCGGCGGGCAGCTTGGCCGGCTTCACCTCGTAGGAGAGCGCGAAGGCCTCGGTGGTGTCGCCGTAGATCCACCCGGCCCGCAGCGCGGCGATGTTCGCGGCCTGCACGTCCGGCTTCGCGGCGAACCGCTTCTGCAGGTAGGCGATCGTGTCCTCGATGGGCTGGCTGAACATCCAGGACACCAGGCCGAGCGCGAACATGTTCTTCGTCCGGGCGGCGTCCTTGCGCTTCAGGCTGAACTCGGCGACGGCCGTGGCGGCGAGACCGGTGAGGTTGATCGCGTGCACGTGGTAGGCGTCCAGCGACCCGTTGGTCAGGGGATCAGCCTCGTAACCGGCCTTTTCCAGGCCCATCACCGTGAACGCGTCGGTGTCCACGATCAGGACCCCGCCGGGACGCAGCTCGGCGATGTTCGCCCTGAGCGCCGCGGGGTTCATGGCGACCAGAACGTCGGGCCGGTCGCCCGGGGTCCTGATGTCGTGGTCAGCGATGTGGAGTTGGTAGCTCGACACCCCGGCCACGGTTCCGGCTGGCGCCCGGATCTCCGCCGGGTAGTTCGGCAACGTTGCCACGTCGTTGCCGCCCGCGGCGGCCTGGGCGCCGAACCGGTCACCGGTGAGCTGCATCCCGTCGCCGGAGTCACCGGCAAAACGGATCACCACGTGTTCCAGTTGCGTGACCCCCGGATCGGGTCGTTCGGACAACTGTTCGGTTGGCATGGCGAAACCTCATCTCAACTTCTCAGCTACGCACGCCCGCGCCGGGCGAGCGGAACCGCGCGTGGCAACGCTGACAGCACGGAAGCGGGGTCAGGGAAGCGTGGGGGGAACGGGTCAGGGATAGGCAGATCGGGGGGCGGGCACCTCGGGCATGCGCAGGGCCCGCGAGAACACCCGGTCGGTGGGGATCTCCTGCGCCCGGAACTCGGTGGTGGGGCCGTCGAAGAGATCGTTCGACCGGTTCTGCTCCAGGGCACGCACGCG
Source organism: Frankia sp. CoWAU3 (assembly GCF_977971855.1). Lineage (NCBI taxonomy): Bacteria > Bacillati > Actinomycetota > Actinomycetes > Frankiales > Frankiaceae > Frankia > Frankia sp. CoWAU3. Next base: position 3,834 of record NZ_CDWWXB010000043.1, read on the forward strand.
CAGCACCGCGCGAGCCACCGCGGCGGCGGCGGCGTGGATCTGATCGACGCTGGTGAACCGGCCCACGCTGAACCGCAGGCTCTCCATGGCCGCCGTGGTCGACCGGCCCATCGCGGTGAGCACATGGGACGGCTCGGCGCCGCCCCCGTGACAGGCGGAGCCCGCGGACACCGCCACGTCCGGCAGACAGGCCTGGACGGCGTCGGCGTCGGCACCGACGAACCGCAGATTGATGGTGTTCGGCAGCCGGCATTCGCGGCCCCCGCCGCGCTCACTCGGCCCGTTTAGCTCGACGGCATCGACGCCGAGCCACTCGACGAGCAGATCGTGCAGCAGCTCGGTCTGGGCCCGCTGCCGCGGGGCCTCGTCGTCCATCACCGCGGCGGCGATCCGCACCGCGGCGCCGAAGCCGACCACCCCGGCGGTGTTGACCGTGCCGGCGCGCAGGCCCCGTTCCTGCCCACCGCCGTGGATCAGCGGTGCCAGCTGCGACCGGGCGTGTCGGCCGGCGATCAGCGCGCCGGTGCCCTTGGGCCCGTAGAGCTTGTGCGCGGACGCGACGGCGAGGTCGATGCCGGCGTCCGCGACCGAGACCGGCATCCGGCCCAGTGTCTGGGTGATGTCGGCGAGGTAGAACGCCCCCGCCCCGTGGGCGAGCTCGGCGATGGGCCGCGGGTCGTTCAGCGTCCCGGTCTCGTTGTTCGCCGTCATCACCGCCACCAGGGCGACTTTCGAGACCGAGGCCCCGAGAACCCCCCCGTTCCCCGCGATCGCGGAGCCCCCCGCGACGGCGGAACCGCCCCATACCGGTTGCAGCAGCGCGCGCAGATGATTGAGGTCGATCGTGCCGTCGGGATGAACCCGGATGGTCTGCACGATCGCCCCGTGCACCCGCGCCGCGGCCTCCGCCGCGGCGAGGACCGCCCGATGCTCGGTCGCTCCGACGAGTACGCGGCGGCAGGACGGCGGGGCGGTGGCCAGGACCCCGGCGATCGCCAGGTTGGCCGCCTCGGTCGCCCCGCTGGTGAAGATGACGTCACGCGGCTGGGCGCCGGCGAGGTTCGCCACGTCCCGCCGGGCTCCTTCGACGAGCCGGGCGACGGCCTGCCCCGCCGGGTGCGAGCTGGCCGGATTCGCGAAGTGGTCCCGCAGCAGCGGCAGCATCGCCCGGACAACCTCCGGGTCGACCGGGGTCGTCGCGTTGTGGTCAAGATAGATCACGGTGCGCCTCCAGAGCCGCAGTCCACGCAGGCGGGATCGCGCCGGGTCCGCGGCGTACGCAGGTCCGTGTCCCACAGGTCGAGGTGGATCAGCCGGCCGACCGCCGGCTCGGCGAATCCACCGGCGATCTTCAGCGCCTCGGTCGCAGCCAGGCAGCCCACCGTTCCGGCGACCGCGCCGAGCACCGGGAAACCGAGGGGCTCCCAGGACGGGTCCCCCTCCGGGAACACACACCGCAGGCAGGGCGAACCCGGCCGGACCACCAGCAGATACGCCTCGGTGGCGTTCATCGCGGCGACGACCAGGGGGATCTGCGTCGCCAGGCACAGCCGGTTGAGCAGATACCGCTCGGGGAAGTTGTGCCGAGCGTCGACCACCACGTCCGCCTCGGCGATCAGACGGGGCAGGCTGGGATCGGTCAGATCCCGGTCCAGGGCGACGATCTCGACGTCCGGGTGGTGTGCGCGCAGGGTGTCGGCCGCGCACTTCACCCGGGCGTCGCCCACCCGGTCGGGCCGCATCAGGGTCTGCCGGTTGAGGTCCGGCTCCTCCAGAACGCCCGGATGGACCAGGATCAGCCGGCCGATGCCGGCGGCGGCCAGGTAGGTCGCCGCCGCTCCGCCGACCCCGCCCACCCCCGCCACCAGGACGGTCGCGCCGCTGAGCCGCCGCTGAGCGGACACTCCGAAGCCCGGAATACCCAACTGCCGCTCGTACCGTCGATTCGGGTCGAAGACGGACGGCGCCTGCCGACGGGATGGGTACGGTGCCGGCGGCCCGGCACAGATGGACCCCAGCAGACGCGGGTGGGAACGGAATCGGGCGGTGACCATCGGGCGCTCCCCGGGTTAGGCCGAACAGGTGATCAAGTAGTGGGTTGTCAGGACACCAGCGCGACCCGGCCGATCTCGGGCAGGGCCTCCTTCAACCGGCTCTCAATGACGCCGGTCAGGGTCGCGGTGGCGCCGGAGCACCCGCCGCAGGCTCCGGTAAGGCGCAGGTGCACCTCCGCCGTCCCGGGCTCGCCGTTGCCGGCGAGAGTCGCGACGACCTCGGCGTCCCCGCCGTCTCCCCGCAGGAAGGGCCGGATCTCCTCCATGATCTCCTCGACCTGCTCACGCAGGCGGGCGTCCGCGGCGGTGCGCTCGGTGGAGTCCGAGGCACCGAAGGACGTCCCGCAGCCGCAGGAGCTGGTCGCGTTCGGGTTCTGGAAGGTGAACCCGGAGGAGGTCAGCGTCTCGGTGTAGTCCACGCGCAGCCCGCGCAGCAGGTGAACCATCGACGAGTGGACGACGACGTCAAAGCCGTCCTGGCCGATGACGACGTCCTCGGCCTCGGCACCGGGGACGAGCGCCAGGTTGTAGGTGAAGCCGGCGCAGCCACCGGGGTCGACGCCGATCCGCAGGCTGAACCCGCCCGTGCCGGGGGTCGAGGCGAGCAGGTGACGGACCTGCTTCACGGCCCGGTCGGTCAGTTCGACGGTGGGGGTGGTGGCGCTCATCGGACGGCAACCTCCGCTTCGGCACGATGTGCGACAAGGCGGGAGCCGACCTCGGCCACCGCCTTCTCGATCAGGTCGTAGAGCTCCACCGGTTCGATCCCGGCATTCTCGAGCGCCTCGCGCGGTCCGAGGCCGATCTTGCTGCACAACACCGCCGCGCAGTCGGACAGCATCGCGACCGTCTTGTCGAGCTTGGAGGCGTCCTCGTCGCAGTCCGACGGGCCGTTGCAGTAGCGGTCCACGTCGCGGGTCTGCACGAGCCGGGCCCAGCCCGGACCCCCCTCGTAGATCCAGAACTCGGTCGCGTGACCGAAGTGCTGGTTCACCACGCCGCTGCCCTTGGTCGCTACAGCGACGAGCACGACGTTCTCCGGGCGGGCCCCGGCCGGGGTGCCCTCATCGGGGGATGCGCCCGGGCCGGAGGGAATGACCGCGCCGGTCGAGATGTTCAGCGCTCCCCGGGTGGCAGCCGCCTCGGAGCGCCACCGTTCGATCTCGCTATGCGTCTGCCGGCGGCCTTCGAGGTCGTATTCGATCTCACGGCCACGGAACGCCTCGGGAGTGAACTCCTCACCCCGGTCCTCACCGAGCAGGCCGACGGCGTCGGCGCGGCACTGCCGGCAGTGCCGCATCATGTTCATCTCGGCGCCGTCGTCCTGCTCGCAGCGGTCCTGCAGCGCCTTGAGCTCCTGCGGGGTGGGGCCGCGCTGCCCGGTCAGGCCGAAGTGGGTGCCGTGCTCGGGCGCCGACACCAGCGGCATCACGTTGTGCAGGAAGGCGCCGAGCTCCTTGACCTTCCGGGAGACCTCGACGAGGTGGTCATCGTTGATCCCGGGGATCAACACCGAGTTGACCTTGCAGAGAATCTTCCGCTCGGTGAGCATCGCCAGGCCCTCGCGCTGACGCTCGGAGAGGATCCGGGACGCCTCCCGGCCGGTGTACCGCTTGCCGCGGAAGGCGATCCACGGGTAGATCCGCTCCCCGACCTCGGGGTCGATCATGTTGATCGTGATGGTGACGTGGTCGACGTTCAGTTCGGCGATGCGGTCGACGTGGTCCGGCAGGGTCAGCCCGTTGGTGGACAGGCAGAGCTTGATGTCCGGGCAGTCCCGGGCCACCAGTTCCATCGTCCGGAAGGTCGGCTTCGGGTTCGCCAGCGGGTCGCCGGGGCCGGCGATCCCCAGCACGCTCATCTGCTTGATCTCGCTGGCCACCAGCTTGACCTTGGCGAGGGCGTCCTCGGGGGACAGCAGGGTGCTGGTGACGCCGGGACGGCTCTCGTTGGCGCAGTCGAACTTGCGGTTGCAGTAGTTGCACTGGATGTTGCAACCTGGGGCGACCGCCACGTGCATCCGGGCGTAGTACTGGTGGGCTTCGGCGCTGTAACAGGGATGATTGGCGATCTTCTCCGCGATCTCCGGGTCCCACACCGGAGCGCTGGTGCCACAGCTGGACTTGCTCGCGCAGCCGGCGGCGGTGTCGGGCGCCGGCCCGGTGGCCTGCCGGAGGATCTCGACTGCCGGGTCGGTGGGCAGCATCGGCAGGCTGACGGGGGTTGCCTTCACGACTGCCCTTCCTTCCCCCGGGCGGTCGCCGTGCCGCTGGCCGGAGCGGTCGCCGAGGAGGTCGCGGTGGTCGTCGCGGCGGGTGCGGCGGTACCGGCTGCGACAGCCGCGGCCTGCTGCCACCGCTCGGGGGAGACGAGCTCACGTTCCAGCGCGCCGACGATGCGGCCGTGGTCGAAGGCCACCGCGTACACGATGTGTTCCTGCAGGTAGAGGCCGACGTTGATGACCTGGCCACGGGTGCCGGCCTCGACGAGAACCTCACCGACGGCGATCGCCGGGTCCGGATACGTGCCGTCGTTACGCAATGCCTTGACGGCGACCACGATGTCGCCGACGTCGTAGGTGCTGTTCATCGGGTTCCACCCAGGTAGTCGGCGGACGCGGCGGCGTGGTGCGGCCAGGCGGACTGGGACGGCTCCACCGGGTCGGACGGCGCCGACGGTTGGGGCACCGTCGGGGTCAGCCGCTCGACGGTGATCGACGACGCGGGCACGAACGACGACTGCGGCGCGCGGTCCTGCAGCACCTTGAACAGGCGGTGGTCCAGGGCGGAGGCGGTGGTGAAGGCCTCATAGGAGCGGATGAGCGCGTCGCGATACTCCCGCAGCAGCTCCACCGGGTTCCCGGCCTCGGTCCGAGTGTCGTGCAGCTCGACCAGCTGGTTGGCGAAGTACCGGAGGATGTGCAGCCGGTTGACGGCCAGGACTCGCGGGTCGTAGTCGACGTCCAGCAGGATGAAGTACTCCTCGGCGGTGGAACAGCGGCGGAAGTCCGCCAGCTGGCCGGCGGCCATGCTCACACTCATCGCGATGTCTCCTTCTCGAGCAGGCCCTCGAGGAGGGCGATCTCCGCATAGGCGTCGTAGGTGCGGCGGGCGGCGTCGAGCAGGCCCTCCCAGCCGATCGGGAGGTCCTCGGCGAGATCGTGCAGGTCGAGCTTGAGCTGGGAGGCCCGGCTGCGAAGCTTGCGCAGCCGCAGCTCGGTGTCGGCCGGGGCGCCCCCTGCCGGGGTGTCGGCGGCTTGGGCGTCGGCGGCTTGGGCGTCAGGAGTCATCGCGGGCCACCTCGTTCCATCGTTCGATCTGCTTGGTCGCGCCGGTCACCATCGACTCGCCCCGGGCGGAGAGCTCGTCCATGGAGCCGAAGCCGAACCGCTGCACGTCCCGCAGCGCGTCGGAGAGGACGACGAGCCGCCCGGCACAAATGATCACGCGCCCGAACCCCTCGTGGCTGAGGTCGAGCACGGTGGTGGTGAACGCCCCGGTCGCCTTCTCGGTGGCCGCCGCGACCGCCTGGTAGAAGGAGCGCACCCGGCCCTCTACGGCGGCGTCGATGTCGCAGTTCACCGCGATCTTGCGGCGCTGCTCCCGCGTGACGATGAACGGGCGGAGCAGGTCCTCGTCGGAGAACCGTTCCAGTTGGCCGTAGGTGTCCCCGGCGCGCAGCTGGTCGACCAGGTCGCCAAGGAAACCGGTCTTCGCGGTCATGCCGCGTCCCCCTTGGGCTTCAGGGCCGTAGCACCGCCGCGGGTCCAGGTCGCCGCCGGCTGCGGCTCGTGGGACCGCAGCACCTTGCGCAGCCAGGGCGGAGGATTGCCGGCCAGCGTCGAGGTGTAGCGGCGGAGCAGCTCGGGGATGGCGGTGCCCTTGACCACCTTCACCGGGTGAACCCGGGCCTTCACCACCTTCGCCGCGGCCGTCCCGCCGATATCACTGATGTTGAGAATCGCGCAGTCCGAGACCGCGGCGAGCCTGGATTCGATCTTGTCCTGTTCGTCCGTCGGCGCCGCGTCGAGCGCGCGGGTCTCCAGGAACCTGGCCCCCTCGGGGCCGACCTCGTACACGTCGAACCGTTGGCACCACCCGAAATGCTGATCCACAGCGGTGCCGTCGCTGGTCGCGAAGGCGATCTTCAACACGGAGACTCCTGGAACAGGTTGTCGAGTTGATCGGATTCACCCGCGGAGCCGGGCTGGGTAGGGATCTCGGTCCGGTGGGCGGGCTGTCCACCCGCGCCGGACACGGAGAACCTCCGCCCGGGACGGCGGTGCACGTGCTCGTGATCGAGCAGACGATTCGCGGCGTCGATGAGCAGGCGCAGGCTTCCGGCGTACCCGGCGGTACCGGCCA
>NZ_CDWWXB010000043.1:10537-20563 GCF_977971855.1 Frankia sp. CoWAU3
AATCCGGTCGGCGACCTCGCGGGCGTGGCTGGAACCGAGGACGAGGTGCGCACCACCCGCCCGAGCCAGTTCGGCGAGGTCGGCCAGATCGCCGACGACGACCTCGTCCCAGGGCGCGTCCGCGAGGACCGGCGCGGCGGTCGGGGACACCGCCGCCACGACCTCGGCCCCGACGTCGTGCAGCAGGGAACCGACGGCGACCAGGGTCTCCGGCTCCATTGCCAGCGCGACCCGGGCGCCACCGAGGACGAAGTGCGTGTCGAGCAGACCGTCGGCGAGCCGGGCCCGGGCCTGCCGGATCCGGGCCGGCGCGGACGCTCCGGTGAGTTCGATCAGCTCGGTGACCAAGGCGTCCATCTCCGTCAGCCCGCTGAGATGACGGTGGCGGAGGATCCGGGCGCCGGTCCGAGCGGCGAGCAGGTCACCGGCCGCCGCCGCGGTCGCACCCGCGACGAGCACGGCCCGCGACCGACCGAGCGCCCGCAGCCGCGCGAGCCCGGTGCCGCCGGTCGTTGTGGGCTGCCAGGCGGGGGCCAGGTGCCCGTCCACCGATCCGGACAGGTCGGGGACGAGTACCGGGTCGAGCCCGAACGCGCGAATCAGCTCACCGAGCTCGTCGAGGTCGGCCGCCGTCAGGGACGGGCCGACCAGGACGGCGAGCTGGCGCGGGTCCAGAGCACCACCGTCCGCCGCCGCCACCCGCCGGGCGGCGGACCCCAGGGACTTGGCGGGCCCGGCAGCCTCGGCGGGCCCGGGGGTAGTGAGATGCGTTACGGGAGCGCTGGCCGCGATGAAGGCGGTGCGCCCGGTAAAATGGCTCGCTTCGGAAGGCTTCGTTTTGGAATGCTCTGCCGGCACCACCGCTCGGACCAGCGCCTCCAACGCGGCCGACCAGCCGTCGGACAGCCCACCGATGAAGTCCGGGGTGGAGACCCCGACGATCAGCGGGGCCCCGCCGGGGGCGGAGTCGTTCGCGCCCGCCTCCGGCCCGCTCGAGTCGGTCTCGTTCCAGGCCGAGAGGTACCTGCGCAGCTGGCCGCCGACGTCCTCGCCGCTGACCTCGGTGACCCCCGTGGTGAGCAGGCCGATGATCTCCGGCCGCTGCTTCTTCCGAATGGCATCGAGCGTCTCCACCATCGCCTCACCACTGCCGAGGACCGCGGTCACCTCGGTGATCGCGGTGGTCTGCAGCGGGATCGGCTCGTTGAAATGCCGGGTGAGCAGGGCCTTGGCGAATGACGCGCACCCCTGCGCACCATGCATGATCGGCAGCGAGCCGGCGAGGCCCAGGAAGACCAGCGCACCCCCGAGCGGCTGGCTGTGCTTGAGCGGGTCGATCGTCGCCTGCCGCTCTCCGGTCACGACCTCGGCCATCAGCGGGCTCCGACCAGGTCCCAGGGAGCGGGCCGGCTGACCTGCTCCCAGACCGGGCTCGCGATCGCCAGGTCGAGGCGCCGGGCGAGCTCGACCATCCCGGTGTAGCCGGCGTAAGGGATGTGCCGCTCCTGGTTGATATCGAGGAACGGCAGCCGGCCCTTCAGCGCGGTGTACTGGTTGCGGCCGCCGGCGACGAGGATGTCCGCCCCGGTCTGCTCGGCGACCCGCAGCAGCTCGCGCGGACTGCCCTCTTTGATCATCTTTGCGTCGCCGAGCAGCTCGCGGATCTTGTCCACGTCGCCGTCGGAGCTCTTGGTGATGCCGCTGCCAACCACCTCGATGCCGAGGTCCTGCAGCGCGGACACGATCGACCAACTCTTGACCCCGCCGGTGTAGAGCACCGCCTTACGCCCGGCGAGCCTGCGCCGGTACGGCTCAAGTGCGACGGCGACGGCCGCCTCCTCGACAGCGATGAGCTCCTCCGTGCGGCGGGAGAGCTCGTCGTCCTCGAGCAGGCGGGCGAAGCCGCGCAGGGTGTCGCCCATCGCCCGGGTGCCGTAGAAGCTGCCCTCGAACCACGGGATCCCGTAGCGTTCCTGCAGGCCACGGGCGAGTCCGAGCAGCGCGCGCGAGCAGACCACCATCGTCGCCCTGGCCCGATGGGCCGCGGCGACGTCACGGTAGCGGGCATCACCGCTGATGCACGCCTGCACCCGAAGGCCCAGCCGGGACAGCAGCGGCAGGACGTCCCACAACTCCCCGGCGATGTTGTACTCACCGATCAGGTTGACGTCCCGGTCGGTGGTGAGCTCCGGCTCAACGGTGCCGATCACGTGGTCGAGCAGGGCTTGGCCGGCGAGCCGGTTGCCGAGGTTCTTGCTGCCGACGAACCCGGGCGAGTGGATCGGGATCACCGGCACCCCGGACTCGGCGGCGGCAGCCGCGCACACCGCGTCGAGATCGTCTCCGATCATCGCGGTGACGCAGGTCGAATAGACGAAGACCGCTGGCGGCGAGTGCCGCTCGACGACCTCCAGGATGGTGTCGAACAGGCGCTGTTCCCCCCCGAGCACCACGTCGTTCTCGGCCATGTCGGTGGTGAAGCCGTGCCGGTAGAGCACCGGCCCGGACGACAGGCTGCCTCGGCCGTCCCACGAGTTGCCCGCGCAGCCGATCGGGCCGTGGACCACGTGAGCGCAGTCGGCGATCGGGACGAGGGTGATCATGGCTCCGTCGAAGGCGCAGCCTCCGGAAGTGCCCCCGGGCTTGGGTTTGGGACAACCTGCCTTGCGGGCCTTGGTGCTCTTGGCGTTGTTGTGGTTACAGGCCGGTTCGGTGAACAGCGCGACGCGTTCTGTGGCTGCCATGGGCCATCCTCGGAAGGACGCGGTTCTACGGGCACGGTTCTTGAAAGAGGTGGGACGGGGGCGAGGGGTCGATCGATCCGGGAGATGATCGATCGACCCCACGGCGGGGTGGTCGGCCGGTCGCAGGGAGCGCGGTGGGTGCGGCCGGCCGACCACGTTCAGGTCCGGCCGGGAGCCGGACCGGCCACAGCTGTGCCCGGTCGGACGCTCAGCGGACGACGTCGAAGCTGTGGTCGGGGCTGGTGCGGTCCAACTCGTCGAGCACCGTGTTGACGAGCTGGGTGAGCAGGTGCAGACCGCCGGTGTAGCCGACGATCGGGAAGCGGTGCAGGTGGTGCCGGTCGAAGATCGGGAAACCGACCCGGACCAGCGGCACGTTCGCCTCCCGGGAGATGTACTTCAGGTACGAGCTCCCAATGAGCAGGTCGACCGGCTCGGTGAAGACCAGCGACCGCAGGTGCCAGAGGTCCTTGCCCGGCCAGACGGTCGCCGCCTCGCCGAACTTGCTGGTCGAGAGGACCTTCTCCAGCCTGGGCGCGAAGGAGTTGTCGGCGTTCGTGCTCAGCAGGTGGACCGGGATCATCCCGAGTTCGAGGGCGAAGCCGGTCATCGCGATGACGAGGTCAGGGTCACCCGCGATGGCGACCCGCTTGCCGTGCAGATAGGCATGCGAGTCGGTGAGCGCGTCCACCAGGCGGCCACGCTCGGCGGTGAGCTCGGCCGGGATCTCGACCTCCGCCAGGCGGGCCACCTCAGTCAGGAAGCGGTCGGTGTTCTTCACCCCGATGGGGGTCTCGAGCACCACCGTCTCCTGCTTCCACCCGTCCCGGACGAACTCCGTCGTCTTGCGGGTGGTGGTCTCCTGAAGCATCACGGTAGCGCGGCTGAACCGAGCCGTGGCGGCCTCGGCGAGCGGGGTACCACCTGGGTAGAGCTCGTACTCACCCGTCGCCGGCGAGTCCAGGGAGCTGCTGTGGTCGCCCAGGATCAGGGGGTCGACACCCATCAGCTCGAGGATGCGGCGGTACTCGCGGTGGTTGCCGACGTAGGTCTCGAAGCCGGGCACGATGTTCAGCCGGGGCTTCCCGGGGGACTCGACCTTGTCGGCGTCCGCCGTCTTGCTCAGGAGCTCCAGGATGCCCTTGAGCATGCTGTCGTAGCCGGTGAGGTGCGAGCCCACGAAGCTCGGCGTGTGCGCGTACGGCACCGGGTAGTCGGCGGAGATCGCGCCCTTGTCCCGCGCCGCGCCGATGTAGGCGAACAGGTCCTCCCCGATCACCTCGGCCATGCAGGTGGTGCTGACCGCGACCATCTTGGGCTTGTACAGGGTGGTCGCGTTCTCGAGCGCCTCGACCAGGTTGTTCAGCCCGCCGAAGACGGCGGCGTCTTCGGTCATCGACGAGGATGCCGCCGGGACGGGCTCCTTGAAGTGCCGGGCGAAGTGGCTGCGGAAGTAGGCGACGCAGCCCTGCGAGCCGTGCACCAGGGGCATGGTGCCCTCGAAGCCGAGGCCCGCCAGGACCGCGCCGAGCGGCTGGCACGCCTTGGCCGGGTTGACGGTCAGCGCCTCCCGGGCGAAGTTCTTCTCCCGGTACTCCCAGCCGCGGGTCCACTCCAGGACCCGGGCGACCTCGGCGGCGTCGCTGCCGTTCTCGAACTCGCGCTTGCCCTCGAACTGCTTCTGGTAGACCTCGTCCTTGAACAGCTCGCTGTGGTCGAGGACCCGCAGCGGGACGGAACTGTTTGTTTCCGGAGTCGTCGTCACCGGACATCCTCCCTTCTACCGTGGCTGATGACTGCCGGCTACCGCCGGCGGGGGCCGGACCGGCCGGTCAGAACACCTCTCCGGCCTTCGACCAGGGGGTCTCCATGAGGTCCCAGGTCGGGCTGTTGATCGCGATGTCCATGTCACGGGCGAAGACCGCGAAGCCGTCCACGCCGTGGTACGGCCCGGAGTAGTCCCAGGAGTGCATCTGGCGGAAGGGGACACCCATCTTGTGGAAGACGTACTTCTCCTTGACGCCCGCGCCCATCAGGTCCGGCTTGAGCCGCTTGGCGAACTCCTCCAGCTCGAAGGCCGTCGGGTCGTCGTAGAGGACCACGCCCTCCGCGAGAGCGGGGTAAGTACGGGTGTAGTCGTCCTTGTGCGCGAACTCGTAGCCGGTGCCGACGACCTCCATGCCGAGGTCCTCGTAGGCACCGATGGTGTGCCGGGGCCGCAGTCCACCGACCGCGAGCATGACCCGCTTGCCTTCCAGGCGCGGCCGGAAGGCGTTCGTGATCTCGTCGAACCGGACCTGGTAGCGGGCGATCGCCGCCTCGGTCTTCTGCTTGATCTCGTCGTCGAAGAAAGCCGCGATCTTCCGCATCGAATCGACGATCTTGGTAGGACCGAAGAAGTTGAACTCGGTCCACGGAGTGCCGTAGCGCTCCTCCATGGTCGTGCAGATGTAGTTCATCGACCGGTAGCAGTGGATCAAGTTCAGCTTCGACAGGTGCGTCGAGGCCATCTCGTTGATCGTGCCGTCACCGGACCACTGGGCGATGACCCGCAGGCCCATCTCCTCCAGGATCTTCCGGGAGGCCCAGGCGTCGCCGCCGATGTTGTAGTCGCCGATGAGCGCGACGTCATACGGCGTCTGCTTGAAGGTGTTCCCGCCGGTGCCCAGCACGTGGTCGCGGACCGCGTCGTTGGCGATGTGGTGGCCGAGGGACTGGCTGACCCCGCGGAACCCCTCGCAGCGCACCGGGACGACCGGCAGCTCGAGCTTCTTCGAGGCCTTGCGGGAAACCGCCTCGATGTCATCGCCGATCAGACCGATCGGGCACTCGGACTGGATCGAGATCCCCTTGGCCAGCGGGAACAGCTCGACGATCTCGTCGCAGACCGTCTCCAGCTTCGGGTCACCGCCGAAGACGATGTCCTTCTCCTGGAAGTCGGTCGTGAACTGCATCGCGGCGAAGTTGTTCACGCCCCAGGGGCCGCGGGCGTAGTTGCGCCGGGTGGCCCAGGAGTACTGGCCACAGCCGACCGGGCCGTGGCTGATGTTGACGATGTCCTTGACCGGGCCCCACACCACACCCTTGGAACCGGCGTAGGCGCAGCCGCGGATCGTCATGACCCCCGGGCGGGATTTGATGTTGGACTTGACCTCGCACTCCTTCGACCCATCGGGGTCGTTGGCCTTGAGGTGCTTGGCCCGGAACTTGGCCGTCTTCGCAGGGTAGTTAGACAGCACCTCGGCGATCATCGCCTCGGTCTCGGCCTTGATAGGTGCCGGCGTCGTCGTCATGGTCGGGACCTCATCCTCGACGGAGTCGGAGCAGGTGACAGGGTCAGGCGACAGCGGCGGCCTTGCCGATGATGCTCTCGTCCTCCTGCTCCATGATCCCGAACTCGATGAGGAGCTCCTCGAGCTCGTCCATGGTGATCGGCGTCGGGATGGTCTTCATGTCGTTGTCGACGATCTTCTTGGCGAGCTGCCGGTACTGGTCGGCCTGCTCGTTCTTCGGGTCGTACTCGATGACCGTCATCCGGCGCAGCTCGGCGTGCTGCACGACGTTGTTGCGCGGGATGAAGTGGATCATCTGGGTGTTGAGCCGGCGGGCGAGCTCAATGATCAGCTCGTCCTCGCGGTCGGTGTTGCGGCTGTTGCAGATGAGCCCGCCGAGCCGGACACCACCGGAGTGCGCGTACTTGAGGATGCCTCGGGCGATGTTGTTCGCCGCGTACATCGCCATCATCTCGCCGGAGGTGACGATGTAGATCTCCTGCGCCTTGCCCTGGCGGATCGGCATCGCGAACCCGCCGCAGACGACGTCACCGAGGACGTCGTAGGTGACGAAGTCGAGGTCCTCGTAGGCGCCGGCCTCCTCCAGGTAGCTGATGGAAGTGATGACACCGCGGCCGGCGCAGCCCACACCGGGCTCCGGGCCACCGGACTCGACGCACTTGATGCCCCACTGGCCCTCGACCAGGACCTCGTCGAGCTCCAGGTCCTCGACCGAGCCCTTCTCGGCAGCCAGCTGGATGACGGAGGTCTGGGCCTTGGAATGCAGGATGAGCCGGGTCGAGTCGGCTTTGGGATCGCAGCCGACGATCATGACCTTCTTGCCCATCTCGGCCATCGCCGCCATGGTGTTCTGCTGGGTGGTGGACTTGCCGATACCACCCTTGCCATAGAATGCGATCTGGCGCATGCGGTGTTCCTCCTCGGAACGGTTGCCCAGCGCAGGGGGCACCGGTGCCACGACCACGCCGATCGGGCAGGTCGGGCCGCGAGAGCCCCTGGGCTGGAGTCGTGCCGCCGGCCGGGTTTGGCCGGGACATCGGCACAACCGTTAGTTGTTGATCTAACCCGTTGCGTCTGTCAGCCGGGTCCGGTCCCTGCCGGACCCGGCCTAGGACGGCGGGGCCTCCACTCGGGGGGCCGGCACTTCGGCCCGCCCGAGAAGCTCCTGGAAGTCACGGCCGTGCAGGCCGCGCTTCGTCTGGGTCGCCGTGGTCCGGACCCGCTCAAGCAGCGGCTCGATCTCGCTGTCGTCGGCGGTGATGCCGTACTGGGCCAGCGCGTAACGCACCGAGGCCCGGCCACTGTGCTTCCCGAACGCGAGCCGCCGTTGCCCGCCGACTTCGGCGGGGTCGAACGGCTCGTAGGTCGACGGGTGTCGCAGCACGCCGTGGACGTGGATCCCCGACTCGTGCGCGAACACCGACTCACCGACCACCGCCTTGCCTACCGGCAGCGGGCGGCAGGCGGCCCGGGCCACCATCCGCGCGAGCCTGCGGAACGAGGTGGTGTCCAGGTCCACCGGCACCTTCAACAGGTGCCGCAGGGCCATCGCCACCTCCTCGAGCGGGGCGTTGCCGGCCCGCTCCCCCAGACCCAGCACCGTGGTGCTAACCCAGGTGAATCCGGCCTGAACCGCGGCGAGGGTGTTTGCGGTCGCCAGACCGAAGTCGTCGTGGGCGTGGATCTCCCACTCCCCCGGGACCGCCTGGACCAGCCGGCCGAGCCGGGTGTAGGCGCTGACCGGGTCCAGCAGACCGACCGTGTCGGCCCAGCGGATCCGGGTGGCGCCCCACTCGCGCAGCTCGCCGGCCAGCTCGATGACGAAGTTGTCGTCCGCGCGGGAGGCGTCCTCCAGGCCGACGCTGAATCGCAGCCCGCGGTCGGCCGCGTCGAAGACGCAGTCGCGGATGCGGCGCCGCGCCCATCCCCGGTCCCGGCCCAGCTTGCTCTTCAGATGCAGGTCGGAGACGGGAATGGTGAGGTGCGCGGTGACAATTCCGCAGGACACCGCGGCATCGATGTCGCGGCGGTCGGCCCGGCACCACGCCACCACGCCGGCCTGAGGTTGCGTCGCGAGGATCTCCCGCAGGACATCCCGTTCGGCGGGTCCCATGGCAGGTATTCCGGCCTCGATCTGGTGTACGCCGATGGCGTCCAGAGCAGCGGCGATGGCAAGTTTCTCGGCTGCGGTGAATGCCACTCCAGGCGCCTGCTCGCCGTCGCGCAGGGTGGTGTCGCAAAACCTGACCGGCGCGGCCGTAGGCGCGGATGAGCTGGGAAAACGGGGACCGGGCACTGTCATCACCAGCCGTCGATCGAGAACAGAAGGCTATGGGATCGCCCCCGAACAGTGGTTCTTCGTTTGTCCGGTGGCGACACGAAGAACACTAGGAGCCGTTCATTTCAGCCCTGCAAGCCCCGGTAACTTCGGCGTTAACAGGTATTCCGTCGGGATGACTGGAAGCTTCTCCCGAAAGATACCTCGAAGGATATTCGCAAGGAAAAATCTTTAATTAAAATTTTCCTGGAAACTTTCCCTCGTGGCGCCGCCCACATAGCCCCGGGCGCGCCGCCGAAGTGGTCCGGAGCACACGGTACGCCAGGAAGATCGCCCGATTACGGGGATCCCCCAGCTCCGTCGGAGCGGTGTAGATGACAGTAGCAAACGCCCCGTGCAGATGAGATGTTATCGGAACATTCGAACAAGAGTTTCAGCGAGGTACCTGCCGTGTTACGTAGAGATGTCGGCGCTATCGATGCTGGTCACGGCGGATGAACAAGATGACTCACATTCATGTTGGCAGCTTCCCGACCGCCGCGCGATCCCGACCACCAGGATTAACTTTTCCGAAACCGACAAGGTCCGTCGTGAGTGGACCTCGCCCGAGGAGTCGGTTATCTTATGGATAACAGTTATTTTCCGCCGGGCGACGCCGACCTGGCAGCACGCAGTGCTTTCCTATGGAGAGCGGAAGGAGCTGGGCGTGTCGGTTCGCGCATACGTGGAGTACTTGGGTTGCCAGTCGGGATGGTAGAGATGACGGACACGCAGATGGTCGGCGTACCGTCCGACCCGCCGGGAACGTGGGAGGACCTGCGTGCGACCGTAGTAGGCAACAACGGTGTCTTCCGGATCAACATGGGGACACTGCGGGAGATCGGCGGCTATGGCCGATTGGGTACCAACGTGCGGCAGATCCTGAGCCGGAACCTCGCCGGCATCGGTCTCGGGCACCTGCCCACGGAACTACCGTCCTACCAGGACAAAGAGGTTCTGCTCTTCCAGTTCGGCACACCGGCGGCAGAGATCGTCGAGGCGGTCCGGGAGGGCGCCTCCGACGGAGCTGAATCCGCGCTGATCAGGCTGAACTCCTCGCAGGACATCGCGAAGGTGCGCGACGCCTCACTCAAAGCTGTCGAGCTCCTCTCGATTCTGAACGACCGCTGCCGGGACTGCATGCGCCCGCTGCACTAAGCGACCAGCGGCCGTCATCTCCGTCGCCGGCCTGACAGTCGGCGACGGAGATGTCTGGTCGTGGCTGCCGGAGGCGGTGGACCTCCAGGTCAACCGGGGGAAATCCGGCGGCTTCGTGTTCGTCACGCCTATGTTTGATCATGGCTGCGAATCACGGCGTGGGAACGACGGCGACAAAGCGTCATCGTGGCGACGGCGCTGTCCCGCTCCGCCCACGCCATCGCCCAGTGGAAGTGGCCATATCGTGGCGGACCGTCGTGGCTGGCGGCACGGACCGGGACGGCGGGATTCGACTTCTGGGAGATCGAGGAGTTCATGGAGCACGGCTCGGCACTCGTCGGCAGTCCTGAGCAGGTACTCGACAAGATCCAGCGGTTCACCGAACTGTACGGCCAGCAGCTCACCGGTATCGGCGTCGACTCACTGCCGGTGGACTGGCAGCGCGAGCAGCTTGAGTGGTTCGCCGCCGGCGCCGCCCCTCGAACCGCGTCGGGCGTATCCGAGCACCCGCTAG
>NZ_CDWWXB010000044.1:0-6845 GCF_977971855.1 Frankia sp. CoWAU3
TCCCCGCCCGCGGCGACCCGATGCCACCGGGGCGCTTCCGTGAGCGCCTGCCGCGGGCGGGGAGGTTCCAATCTCGCCCTGCACCGATCACGATGGGACCCGGCGGCGGAGGGCCAGCTGGGTTTCCTCACCGGGCACCGGCCTCGGCTCACCGTCCGTCTGGGCGACTTCCGGATGGTTTTCGGAGCCGGAGCCGGAGCCTGCCGGGACGGAATCCCTCGTCCGGCCCGACGTGCCCGCCGAGGGGCCTGACCCGCCCGGCCACCCGCCCCACCCGGCCGCCGTGCCGGAGCCGCGCCGCCACCGCGGCGACGGCGAGCGCACCCGGCGCCCGGCGGAACGTGGTCAGGGTCGCTCCCGGCACGTGCATCCGCAGGGTGGCGACCGAGCGGGGGCGGACGAACTCGCGCAGCCCCTCCGCGCCGTGCACCCGACCGAACCCGCTTTCGCCGCTGCCCCCGAAGGGCAGGGCGGGCATCCCGGCAAACGCCAGCACCGCGTTGACGGACACCATCCCGGCGTCGAGCCGGCTGGCGATCTCGTCTCCCCGGGACCGGGAGAAGACCGTCGCACCGAGCGCGTACGGGGTGCCGTTGGCCAGCGTGACGGCCTCGTCGACGTCGGCGACGGTCCGGACGGTGGCGACCGGCCCGAAGGTCTCCTCCTGCACGGCAGGGCTGCCCTCCGGCACGTCGACCAGCACGACCGGTTCGATGAAGGTGTCCTCCACCGACTCCGTCCCGCCGATCAGGGCGGTCGCGCCGCGGGCCAGCGCGTCGGCCACGTGGCGGCGCACGATCGCCGCCTGGCCGGGCATCGTCATCGGACCGTAAGATGCGTCGCGGTCGGCGCCGGGACGAACCCCGTCGAGCTCGCGGCGCAGTGCGGCGAGAAAGGGCGCGGCGACCGCCTCGGTCACGTAGATCCGCTCGACCCCGGCACAGGTCTGGCCGGCGTTGGACATCGCCCCCCAGACCGCTGCCCGCGCGGCGGCGGCCACGTCGGCGTCGTCAGCGACGATCAGCGGGTCCTTGCCGCCGCATTCGATCACCACCGGGACGAGGGACGACGCGCAGGCCGCCATGACCCGGCGGCCGGTCGCGGGCGAACCGGTAAAGGCAATCTTGTCGACCCCGGCGGTACACAGAGCGGCACCGGTCGGACCGAAGCCGGTGACCATGGTCAGGACCCCGGCCGGCGCGTCCGGATTCGCCGCGGCGAACGCCGCGACCAGGTACGCGCCCACCGCCGGGGTGTACTCGCTGGGCTTGAAGACCACCGTGTTACCGGTTGCCAGGGCATACGCGATCGAACCGCTCGGGGTGAACAGCGGATAGTTCCACGGCCCGATCACCCCGACGACCCCGAACGGGCGGTACTCGATCCGTCCGGTGTGGTTCGCCAGGAACGGGCCGGGCGATACCCGACGGGTCCGCAGCACGCGGGCGGCGTTGCGGGCCGCCCAGCGGATGTGTTCCAACGTCAGCAGCAGCTCGATGCGGGCATCGGCGGCGGTCTTGCCGTTCTCGGCGTGCAGGAGGTCGATCAGCTCGGTCTCGTGACGGACGAGGTGCGCCGCCCAGCGCAGCAGATGGTCGCGCCGCCGTGCCGCCGCGAGCCCCGCCCACCAGCCCGCCGCCGACCGGGCGGACGCCACGGTCGCCCGCACCTGGGCCGGCTCCATCACCGGGAAGCTCGCGACCACCGCGCCGGTGGCCGGATCCGTCGACAGGAGCGTCCCGATGCCTGCCTCCGGGCCGACCGCCTCAATCACCCCGGTCTCCCGGTTCGCTACGGTCTGCGGGGTCTGCGGGGTCGGCCGCATGGGGAGCTCCTCGCCGCTGGTGGCGGAACGTCCTTCCCTTACCCGGCGAGGATATGACCGCCACCCGCAGAGAAACGAGTCCCGTCATCCTCAGATCATCCTCAGAGGAACGAGTCGCGGTACGCGGCGAACCACTCCCGTTGCCGGCGCTGATCGGCCGTCTCCTCCGCGGCGACATGGTCGAGCATCGAGGAGGGGTCCGGCGGGTCGAGGGCAAGGGTGTCCCGACGCAGATCGGCCGCGGCGACGTCGGCCCGCCGGCGGACCTCGTCGAACCAGCCGGCCTCGACCTCGGTGGCGAGCAGCCGACGGAGGCGCTCGATGGGATCCCGGGCCTGCCAGGCGTTGATCTCGTCCGGCGGCTGGTACCGAGTCGCGTCGTCGGAGGTGGTGTGCGAGGCCATCCGGTAGGTGTTGGCCTCGATGAGCACCGGGCCGCGACCGCTGCGCGCATGGTCGAGCGCCCAAGTGGTCACCGCGTGCACCGCGAGCACGTCGTTACCATCGACGCGCAGGCCGGGGAAGCCGAACCCGTCGGCCCGGCGGGCCAACCGCACCGGGGACTGCCGCCGGCTCGGCGTGGAAATCGCCCACTGATTATTCTGGCAGAAGAAGACGACGGGCGCACCGAAACTCGCCGCCCACACGAATGCCTCGTTGGCATCACCCTGACTCATCGCACCGTCACCGAGATACACCATCACCGCCATGTCGGTATCGGTGCCGCCGGTGCCGCCGGTATCGCCAGTGTCGCCGGTGCCGGCACCGGTGCCGGCGGCACCGTCAAGGAGCACCCCCATCCCGAAACCGACGGCGTGCAGCGTCTGGGCCGCCAGAACAATCGTGTAATTAGCCATATTGTGACGGTGCGTGTCCCAGCCATCGTGGCTCACTCCCCGCAGCAGCCGAATCACCTCGACCACCGGGACACCGCGGTGCCAGGCGACCGCGTGTTCCCGGTAACTGGGGAACAGGTAATCCCGGGGACGCGCGGCCGCGGCGGATCCGACCTGCGCAGCCTCCTGCCCCCGCAGCGGGATCCACAGGACCAGCTCACCCTGACGTTGCAGGGCCGTGGCCTCCTCGTCCAGCCGGCGGGCCAGGACCATGGAGGTGTAGAACTCCATGCGCAGCTCGTGGTCGGCGAGCACCGAGAACCGAGAATCGGCGACCAGCGAACCATCGGGGGCGAGCAGTCGGATGCCGCCGTCGTCGAGTTCACCCGCCGCGGGCGAGGTGTTCTCCCCGAACGCGCCAGGAAAACGATGCGGAGCGAGACCGTCCACCGAATCCGGTTCGAGCCGCCGCATCGGCCCGCCGGTAATCAGTTCCGGATCCCGTACGACATTCATACCGAGCACCCCTCCCCACCGGGGGATCGCAGGACGTCCTACCATCGGAAACCATCGAAAAAGAGCGGTGTACCCATGCGACACTACGCGGTGCGGGCAGGGTGAAAACACGGGCGCGGTAACGACGAGATTTCGGCCACAGGATTCCGAGGCCGCAGAGCGATGCCGGAAGGATGACGATGCCGGGAGGATACTGACTATCGTGACGCACGTGGGCGTCGTCCGGTCTCTGCTGCTGTTCGTGGTAGCCGCGGTCATGGAGATCGGTGGTGCCTGGCTCGTGTGGCAGGGCGTGCGCGAGCACCGCGGACCGGTCTGGGTGGGGCTCGGGATCGGGTTCCTGGCCACCTACGGCTTCGTCGCGACCCTCCAGCCGGACGCGCACTTCGGCCGGATCCTCGCCGCCTACGGCGGGGTCTTCGTCGCCGGTTCCCTGCTCTGGGGCGTGGCCGTCGACGGCTTCCGGCCCGACCGCTACGACCTCGCCGGAGCCGCGATCTGCCTGCTCGGCGTCGCCGTCATCATGTACGCCCGGCGCGTGTGACGGCTGACGGCTGACGGCTGACGGCGCACAATCTGGCTTATGGCGCGCACCGCGGAACGTGTACGGGTCGTGCTGGAGCGTTCCGGTGGGCTTCTCGGGCGCAGTGTGCGCCGCGGTCTGGATACGGCCGATCTCAGTGAACAGGAGGCCGAGAACCTGCGCCGTCTGGTCCGCGGAGCGGTGCGCCGCAGCGATCTCGCGGCCACAACGGACGCCGCGGATGCCGGTCAGGTAGATTCCACCGAGGTCCGGGGTTCCACCGAAGCCCGGGAGCAGCGCGACGTCGGCGCGGACCGGTTTGTCTACACCCTGGAGATCGATCGGCCTGGGGAACACGCGGTGCGGACGTTCTCCGAGCCGGTGCCCGACGAGGTCCGCCCGCTGCTGGCGCTGCTGCGCACCGCGCCGCTGCTGCCCGCGAGCCGTCCCTAGCGGTGTCGCTGGCAGCGAGGTTGACCACCTCGCGCACCACGGGCTCAGTCGTTGACGACTGGCACCGCTTCGCCAGCCTGGACCGACTCGGCAACCACTGGGACCGTCCCGGCTGGACGCTCGGACGCCGCTGCTACCCCCTGGATGCTGACGTTCGAGAACGCCACCGAACTGCACACCCTGGCCGCGCAATGCCAGGATCGACCACACCTGCCCGTCCTCGACCCGGTACCGTCGGAAAGAACCGGACGTCCTCCCGCTTCGGCGTGATGGCTGGACAACTCGGGCGGCAGTAGATGCCGGTGGTGGTGACGGCGAAGAAGAACGCGCCATCGAAGCGCGTGTTCTGGCTACGCAACGCCTCGTAGCGGCTCCGGTCCGTCATCACTCCACCCACTCTCGACGAGTCCCGCCTCGCATGCTGGCGGAAATCGGACGTCGTGCCCGCAGGCGCCTGGCAAGCGCGGCCATCCCCGGAGACCACACCTATCCGTCGTTGAGTCGTCACCTCTGGTTGCGAACGCCCTCGGGTCCGACCTACGGTCACATGGGTAATCGGACCACTACCCGGAGATGATCTGACTCGACCGTACCCGCGCCCAGGCCAGGTCTCCGCCGCACGGGCGGTGCGCTCCTCCGGACCGGCCCTCCACATCTCCCATGCGGGCGGGGAGCACCGGATCGGCCCATCAGCAAGAGGTATCCATCAGCAGGAGGTAATCGTGGGATGGGCCGTCGGAAGCGATCCCGGCCCGACCGTCCCGGTCACCCGGATCACCCACCCGGGCGGCGTCGAACCCGGTCTGGATCTTCTCGGACTGGACTCCTTCTGCCTGCTCACCCGGCTGGGTCCGGACATCGTCCGCCGGTTGGTCGCCCTCGGCCTGCTCGACGTGCGCGTCGACCAGGCGGGGCAGTGGTGGCTGCCGATCCGCGCGGTCGGGCGGGCGGTGCGTATCGAACGGCTGCGCCGCGACCTCGGCATTACCTATACGGCCACCGGCGTCGTGCTGGACCTGCGCGACCGCATCGACGAACTCGAACAGCGCATCCGCGGCCATCGCGACGGCCCCGGCCGCGACGGCCCCGGCGAGGAGCACCGATGAAGTTGACCAAGCTGACCGAGGGCGCCCAGGACGCGCTGAAGGCGGCCCAGACCAGGGCGATGCGATTCGGCCACACCGAGGTCGACGGGGAACATCTGCTCGCCGCGCTTGTCGAGCAGCCGGACGGGCTGGTCCCGCGCCTCATGGTCGCATCGGGTGGTACCCCACCCGCCCTCACCGGTGCGGTGGAGACGGAGCTGGAGCGCAGACCGCGGGTGTCCGGACCGGGGGTCCGACCGGGCGAAGTGTACATGACGCAGCGGCTGTCCAGGGCCCTCGACGCCGCCGAACGGGAGACACACCGCCTCGGCGACGAGTACATCTCGGTCGAACACCTGCTGCTGGCCCTGCTCGAGGAGGGACCCACGACACCGGCCGGCCGGATCCTGCACGAGCAGGGTCTGACCCGGGAACGGCTGCTCATCGCGCTGACCCGGGTGCGCGGAGACCGGCGCATCCTCTCCGCCTCGCCGACGGCCACGGACGACGCGCTGGAGAAGTACGGACGCGACCTCGTCGTCGACGCCCGCAACGGCCGCCTCGACCCCCTGATCGGGCGGGACACCGAGATCCGCCGAGTGATCCAGATCCTGTCCCGCCGGACGAAGAACAATCCCGTGCTGCTCGGCGACCCCGGAGTCGGCAAGACCGCGATCGTCGAGGGCCTCGCCGACCGGATCTTCCGCGGGGAGGTTCCGGACAGCCTGCGGAACAGGAGGGTGTTCCAGCTCGACCTGGGCGCGCTGGCGGCCGGGACGGCGCACCGCGGCGCGTTCGAGGAACGACTCAAGGCGGTCATGGCCCAGGTCAAGGCATCCGAGGGGCGGATCCTGCTGTTCGTCGACGAACTGCACGCCGTCCTGGGGGCGGGTGCCGCCGAAGGGAAGACGGATGCCGGCAACGTGCTCAAGCCGCTGCTGATCCGCGGCGACCTGCACCTGATCGGGACGACGACACTCGAGGAGTACCGCCGGCAGATCGAGTCCGACCCCGCGTTCGCACGCCGGTTCCAGACCGTCATAATCAACGAACCATCGGTGGCGGACACCATCTCCATCCTGCGCGGGCTGCGAGGACGGCTGGAGATCTTCCACGGGGTTCGGATCGCCGACGCGGCCCTGGTCTCGGCGGCGGTGCTGTCCCATCGGTACATCAGCGACCGTTTCCTGCCGGACAAGGCGATCGACCTCGTCGACGAGGCGGGCGCCATGCTGCGCACCGACATCGACTCGATGCCGACCGGCCTCGACGAGATCACCCGTAGGGTGGTCCGGCTGGAGATCGAGGAGGCCGCACTCGCGCAGGAATCCGATCCGGCGAGCATCGCCCGCCTGGACCAGCTCCGTGGGGAACTCGCCGACGTGCGGGCCGCGGCGAACACGATGCGCGCGCGGTGGGAGGCCGAACGCCAGGCCATTCGGCGGGTCCGGGGGCTGCGGGAGGAGATCGAACAGGCCCGGCGGCGGGCCGAGGATGCCGAACGGGCACACGACCTGGGGACCGCGGCGGAGCTGCGCCACACCCGCCTGCCCGAACTGGACCGGCGGCTCGCCGACGAGTCCGAACGGCTCACCCCCCAGCGGGGC
>NZ_CDWWXB010000044.1:7115-10172 GCF_977971855.1 Frankia sp. CoWAU3
GGCTCCTCGAGGGGGAACGGGAGAAGCTGCGACGCCTCGACCAGGTCCTGCGCGCCCGGGTCGTCGGACAGGACGAGGCGGTGCGGCTCGTCGCCGACACGGTGCTCCGGGCCCGCGCGGGCATCGGGAACCCGCGCCGCCCGATCGGGTCATTCCTCTTCCTCGGGCCGATGGGGATCGGGAAGACCGAGTTGGCCCGGGCCCTGGCGACGGCCCTGTTCGACTCCGAGGACAGCCTGATCCGCATCGACCTGGGCGAGTACCAGGAGCGGCACAGCGTCGGCCGGCTGCTGGGCGCCCCACCCGGCCAGACCGGGCTCGTCGAGGGCGGGCAGCTCACCGAGGCGGTACGACGCAAGCCCTACGCGGTGGTGCTGTTCGACGAGATCGAGAAGGCACACGCCGACGTCCTCAACATCCTGCTGCAGGTCCTGAGCGACGGTCGGCTCACCGACGCCCGGGGACGCACCGTCGACTTCCGTGACACCGTCGTCATCCTGACCTCCGGTGTGGGGTCCGAACGGCTCACCGGCGGTCCGGACGCCGATGGGACAGCCGGGCCCGAGGTCCGCGTTCGGATCACGGCCGACCTGCGCCGGGCGTTCCGGCCCGAGTTCCTCCACCAGCTCGACGAGGTCGTGCTGTTCTCCCCGCTGACCCTGCCCGAGATCGAGCGGATCGTCGAGCTGCTGGTGGACGATCTGCGGGCCCGATTGGCGGATCGGCGCATCACCCTGGACATCACCGAGCCGGCCCGGATGTTCATCGCCCGTCAGGGCTACGACCCGGTCCATGGCGCCCGCCCGCTGCGCCGCTACCTGCAACGCGAGGTGGAGACCCGGCTCGGGCGGGAAATGATCGCCGGTGAGGTCGACGACGGTTCCGCGGTGGTCGTCGACCTCGCCGGAGACACGCTGACGGTCCGGCACGGACGGTCCGGCACGCTCAGCGGTCGCTGAACCCCGGGCGGTCGCTGAACCCCGGGCGGTCGCTGAACCCCGGGCGGTCGCCGAACCTCTTGCGGAGGACGACGAAGTAGAGATCCGGTCGCAGCGGCCGGCCGAACCGTTCGTCGTCGTAGGGGAACGGGCTCGTTCTGGTGGTCAGGACGTATCCGCGCCGCTGATACCAGGCGATCAGCTCGGCCCGTTGGGCGATGACCAGCAGGTCCATCCAGGCCGCGGAGCAGGCCGTCACGGCGTGCCGTTCGGCGAGCCGCAGCAGGGTGTCGCCGAGCCCGTTGCCCTGGCGGGTCGGGCTTACCGCGAACATGCCGAAGTAGGACCCGATCAACGGTGATGCATCCGGGCCACACCGCTCCGCGTCAGCCTGCCCGTGGGTGGCATACCCCGACCGGGTCACCTCGGTCGCCGCGTGCCCCGACCGGGCCGGTGGCTCGACCCGTCGTTCCACGTGGCAGCAGCCGAGGAGGGCTCCGTCCGGGTCCTGCACGAGCAGCACCACACTGTCCAGCGCCGCCAGTGCCGCGCCGACCGCGGCGGCGTCGGTGCGCCGCCCGGCGAGCAGGTCGGCCTCGGTGGTCCACCCCGCGCGACTGGACTCCCCCCGGTACGCGGACTCGACGAGCTCGACGATCGCCGCGACGTCGGCCTCGGTCGCACGGCGGAACGTGAGGTCGCCCGGGTAGGCATGGGAAACCGATCGCATCCTCCCCATCCTCACAGCTCCCGGGGGTAGTCCCCCGGGAATGCGAGCGAGCGCATAGCGGGTAACGGCCCGGGCGGGACGGGAGAACGGGCGGACGGGGGCGTCACGGCGGCGGCGAGACGGGGAAGCAGCAGGCCCAGAGGCGCGTCGACTCGGACGGCCGCGCGGCTGTCCCCCCGAGTCGGACCCTGGTTGACGATCGCGACCGGGATGTCGAGCTCCGCCGCACGGAGCACGAACCGGTAGCCGGACATCACCGTCAGCGACGACCCGAGGATCAGCAGCGCCCTGGCCCCCTCGACCAGCCGGAACGCCTCCGCGACACGCGGCCGCGGCACGGTCGCGCCGAAGAACACCACGTCCGGTTCCAGCTCGTCACCGCCACACCGGCGGCAGCCCACCATGACGAAGGCGGCGACCATGTCGTCGGGGAGCGTGACATCGCCGTCCGGGTTGGTCTGCGCGGCGCCGACATGGAATCCGGGATTGACCGCCCGCAGACGCTGGTCGAGCTCGAGGCGAGGGCTCACGTCGCCGCAGCCGCGACACAGCACGCGCGACAGCCTGCCGTGCAAATCGATGACGCGCCGTGAGCCGGCGCGCTGGTGCAGGCCGTCAACGTTCTGCGTCACGACGCCGGTCACCAGGCCGTCCTGCTCCAACCGGGCCAGTGCCCGGTGGCCCGGGTTCGGCTCCGCCCGGGCCACCCGCCGCCACCCGGCATGGCTGCGGGCCCAGTAGCGGTGCCGGGCCGCGGGATCATCGGTGAACTCCTGGTACGTCATCGGGGTGTGACGGCGCAGTGCCCCGTTCGGACCCCGGTAGTCCGGAATACCGGAGTCGGTGGAGAGCCCCGCACCGGTTACCACCGCGACCCCGCCGGCCGCGACCAGCGAGCAGAGCCGGTCGAACGCCTCGCCCCCGCCACCCGCCGCCTGCTGTCGCGCACCGTCCCTCACACCGTCCATGCTGCCCGATCCGCCCGTGCCCCGGATGCCCGTTCCGCGCCACCGCTCCCTGCCCGTCCGGGGATGGAGCCGGGGGAAGACGTCCCGGCAGGTTGATGTTTCGGACACCGGCATCGATACGTCGTGTAGTCGTCGTAGCTGTGTGGTGTGATCAGGCTCTGAGTCGTACGGTTGCGGCGAAGCCAGCCTTCCCGAGGATGGTTACGACGATGGACGGCGAGAACGCACAGGTCGGCACCAGGCACGCCGAGTCGGGGGATGCCCGGCGCCACCCCTCCGGCCCAGTCGCTCACGGCAGGTCAGCCGCGTCGACCACGACCAGGACCACCGTCAAAACCGTCGGCATGGCCGCCGGCACGAGCGTGGGCCGACCGGCCGCGATGGAGGCTGAGCTGGCCTCGGTCCATCCCGGTCCGGCCGC
>NZ_CDWWXB010000044.1:10685-20847 GCF_977971855.1 Frankia sp. CoWAU3
GCCGGTATGTGAGGCGGCCGGGCGCATCGCCCGGTCGGAGGAGACCATCGAGGCGGAGGTCATCCGCCTCTTGCCCGGAGCCCTCGCCGTCGTCCGCACTCCCGCCGGAACGGAGGAGGTGGGCATCGCCCTGGTTGACGCCCATCCCGGAGATGCCGTGCTGGTTCACGCCGGGGAGGCGATCGCCGTTCTCTAGCTCATCCGTTCGTCCGTCCGGGCCAGGCCCATCCAGGGCAGGGGGATGCAATGACGGTTCGTTCGCCGTTCAACCAGACCGCGGCGATCGCGGACGCCGAGATCTACCGCGAGGAGCCCATCCGTCCCGACCGCGCCATCACGCGCGGCTCGGACCGGCGGATCGGGGTGCTGACCCCACCGTGCTATGCCCTCGCCCACCCGGGGGAGCGTTCGCACGCCCACGCGGAGTGTCTCCTGGAGTGCGGCCCCGCCGCCATCCCCGACGTCACGCTGCGGGTCCGGGTGCGCTACCTGCAGATGACGGTCCGTTTCGTGGATCGTGACCCCGGGGACGGGGGCCGCTTTCCACCAGGCTGCCGGCCTGCGGGAGATGCCGAGCCCCGCGGCTGGGACGAGTTCGTCCCGCGCCAGGTCGACGATGTGGTGACGGTCACAGACCTGTTGGCGGCGCCTCCCGGCAGCGCGGTACCGACGGCCGCGGGGCCGCGGCGGAACTGGCTGCCCCGCCTGAGCGCGCCACGGCCAAATCCATGGGAGCTGGCCGGTCCGGCGAGCGGTGGCGTCTCGGCGGGACTCGGACCGCCCCACACCGTCCGGTTCAGCGCCCCCTCCGGTCGGCGGGTGGAGACCGTGAGCGGCCACGGCGAGGCGGAACCGACCCGCATCACCTGGGACAGCTGGGCCGTGCAGGGAGAGCTGCGGTTGAGCGCCGGACTGCAGACCTGGGTACATCAGACCGGGGAGACCGGAGCACATCGCCTGGTCCGGCTCCGGGCGGAACTGGTGAACACCTCGGGCTGGCATCTTCCGGCCGAGGAAGCGATGGATCACGTCTCCCTTGAGGCGCGCCGCCGGCGGCACCGGGAACAGGCAATGCGGCACTCCCTGATCGGCGCGCACCTGCTCCTCGCGACGACCGAGGGCCGATTCGTGTCCCTGGCCTCTCCCCCGGCCCGGGCCAGCGAATTCGCGAAGAACTGCGTCAACGACGGCCTCTGGCCCGCGCTCGTGACCACCGCGGACGGCCATGACACCGTGCTCGTCGCGCCGATCGTCCTTCCCGATCATCCACGGCCGGCTCCGGTGGACCACGACGGCGGCTGCTGACCGCCGGCCCGCCACCGGCCTCGGCCGATGAGCCGAGGCCGGTCGTCAGCAGCAACGGCAGCGAAAACAGTGAGCGGAAGATACGCGCCGCGGGAGGACGTCAACATTGTTGATTATCTTGGATCGGACGCGGTGGTCACGTTTCTACGGCGCGTAGAATCTGCTGGGTGCGACCAGAGGCGAGGCTGACTGAGAGACGGCGCACGGCAGTCCCGGGGAGGGGCGGCACCCGGTTCGCCGACCTCACCGGTGCCGCCCACGCCACCGGTGGTACGGGCGGCACGGGGCCCACCAGCCTTGCCGCGGCGATCAGCCTGGTTGTGGCGCTTGGCCTCGTAGCGGCGCTCGTCCCGGCGGCGCTCCTACTCGGACTGGCCACCCCCGCATCGGCGCATTCACGCCTGGTCACCACCACCCCGGTGGCGGACAGCACTCTCACCGCCCCGCCACATGAGATCATCCTGACGTTCAACGAGCCGGTGTCCCCGCGCTACACGAACGTCGCCGTCACGGCGGCCGACGGCGCCGGCGTGACCGCCGGTGCCACCCGCGTCGAGGGCGGCACCGTCCACCAGGGCCTCACCGCTCTCCGCGACGGTCGCTACACGGTGGCCTATCGGGTCGTGTCCGAGGACGGTCACCCGGTCGGCGGCGAGTTCGCCTTCACCGTTGCCGGCGGCACGGCGTCCGCGGGCCAGGAGGGATCCCCGCCCCCGTCTCCGGTCACCACAACGCCGGCCCCGGCAGCCACCGCGAGTCCGACCACGGGTGCCGCGCCGGCCCCGTCCGCGGCCGTCACGGGACCCGCGGACGGGGCCGGCGGTGACGGTGACAGTGACGATGGCGGTGGCTGGATACTCCCCGTCATGATCGCCGGTATCCTCACGCTCGGTGGCGGTACCCTGTTCGCCCTGCGGCGACGTCACTCCGGAGCGCGCTGACCCCATGGACACCCCCGCCGCCAGGAAAAACCCCGCCATAACGAACAACCCCACCACGCCCGCAGACCCCACCACGCCCACGGGTCCGGCCGCTCCTCCGCACACCGCCGCTCTCACCAGGACCATCCCCGCCAGCCGCTCCACCTCGGCTGGCGGACGGACGGCGGCGGTCGGACGGATGGCGCCCGTCGCCGTCGCGGCCGGATGCGTGGCACTGGCCCTGGTCGTCGGTTTCGGGCCAGGCCCCCTGCGGCTGCCCGGTCTGCCTTCGTCCGGCACGCTCACCTATTGGGCACTGCCTTTCGCCCGTCTGGTCGGCAGGATCGCCGCCGTGGGGACGATCGGGTGGCTTCTCACGGCCGCCGTCCTTCTTCCGGCGAAACACGGTGCGGCCGGCAACGGGTCCCGGGTGGGCATCCTGTCGCCCACGGCCCGGCGGTGCGGCCGGTACGCGGCGAACACCGCGGCTCTGTGGATGCTGGCCACCCTCGTGGAGCTGCTGTTCACCCTGTCCGAGATCTCGGCGCGCCCGGCCGGCGACGTCCTGGATGTCTCCTCGCTACGCTCCTTCGTCTCCACCACCTCCCAGGGCCGGGCGCTACTCGTCGTGGCGGCCCTGGCTGCCGTCATCGCGGTGATCGGCCGTACGGTCACGACGACGACCGCGACCGGGGCCCTGCTCGCTGTCGCGGTCGCCGGCATCGTGCCGCCGATCCTGGTTGGCCACGCCGCTACGTCCGGCGATCATGCGATCGCCGTGGTGGCCCTCGGCGTGCACGTATTGGCGGCCACGGCATGGGTGGGTGGTCTACTCGGCCTGCTCACCGCGGTGCGGCTGCCGGCGGGCTTGTTCGGCCCGGCGCTGCGCCGGTACAGCCGGTTCGCGGCCGGGGCTGCGGCCGTCACCGCAATCAGCGGGATCGCCGGTGCGGCCCTGCGGCTCGGCGGCTTCACCCCGTTGTGGGAGACCCGCTACGGCCTGCTGGTCCTGCTCAAGGCCGCAGGCCTGCTGGCCGCCGTCACGCTCGGTGGTCTGGTGCGCCGCCGGGTCGTCGCCGGGCTCACGGTGACGACGCCCACCGACCAGACCGGCACCACCGACCAGACCGGCACCACCGACCAGACCGGCACCGACAGGACTACCGCGGTCGCTCGTTTCCTGCGCATCGCCGGCGTGGAGCTCACCATTCTCACGGCCACGGTCGGGTTGGCCGTCGGGCTGTCCCGCACGGCGCCGCCGGTGAACGACGCACTCGTTCCCGACGATCCGACCCAGACGCTGCTCGGATACCCGATGCCCCCACCGGTCACCGCCACGCGGCTCGCCACCGACTGGCACATCGACTGGGTCTTCCTCGCCGGCGCGGTCACCGCCGCCCTGCTCTACCTCGCCGGCCTACGCCGGCTACGGGCACGCGGCGCCCACTGGCCGCTTGGGCGCACCATTGCCTGGCTCGCCGGCTTGCTCGTCGTCGTGGTCGCCACGTCAAGCGGGCTCGGGCTGTACGGGCCGGTCCTGCTCAGCGTGCACATGAGCCAGCACATGCTGCTCAGCATGCTGGCCCCGCTCCCGCTGGTGCTCGGCGCGCCGGTGACTCTGGCGCTGCGGGCGATGCGGCCCGCGACGGCTCCGCACCGCACCGGACCACGCGAATGGCTGCTGAGGACGCTGCGGTCCTGGCCGGTACGCATCCTGACCCATCCGCTGCTCGTGACGGCGAACTTTGCCGGCAGCCTCTACGTGCTCTACCTCAGCTCGCTGCTGTCGACTCTCATGCACAACCATCTCGGCCACCTGTACATGAACGTGCACTTCCTGGCGGTCGGCGTGCTGTTCTTCGAGCTGCTGATCGGGACCGACCCGCTCCCCCGCCGGCTGCCACATCCCGGCCGCGTCCTGATGCTGCTGGCGGTCGTCCCGTTCCACGCCTTCCTCGGCCTGACCATCATGAGCACGTCGGCCCTGCTCGGCTCGGGCTGGTACGACCGCCTGGTCCGGCCCTGGGGCGTCTCACCGCTCAGCGACCAGCGGACCGCCGGGGGCATCGCCTGGTCGTTCGGCGAGATTCCCACCTTCGTCGTGCTGATCGTGCTGGCCACCCAGTGGTCCCGGCTGGACGAGCGGCAGGCGCGGGCCCGGGAGCGGCGCATCGCCGCCGCTGGTGACGTCGACGCCGAACTCGACGCGTACAACGCCTACCTCGCCCAGCTCGCCGCCGGCCCAGCCCGGCGCACGCCGTCCGCGGCCGCCACCACCTCGACAGCCACCACCTCACGCACGACCTCGCCCACCCCCGGAGACGAGACCAGCGCAGAGGCCGAGACCTCCGGATAAGCAGGCCGGGGAGAAACCCCGGCTACGGCGCCGGCCGCGGGCCGTCGGGACCGGATGCCGCGGACCGCCCGCCCGGACGGACGACCACCCCTGGACGGACGACCGCCGCGGACCGCGGGCCGTCGGCAGGAGCACCCTCGGCACGCACCGCGGGCAGGGTCCGCACGTTGCTCTGCGGAACCGACGGGCGGCGCGCCGTTTCCAGGTCCACCCGCGCGGCCACCGCCGTCAGTTGATGGCGGGTGATCACCCACACGAGTTCGAGCAGGACCGCCGCCGCCGCCGCGATGCCGACCGCCGTCCACGGCCCGGTCGTCCCCACCAGGGAGAGCTGGAAGAACTCCTGGCCGGACGGGATGGCCAGGACCAGCGCGAACGCGACCGCCATGGTCAGCACGAGTGCGATGCGCCACCAGGTGTACGGACGGGCGACGATCGCCAGTGCCCACAGCGCGACTCCGAACAGCGTCAGCGTCGCCATCGAGGTTTCGGCGTCCAGGTCATGACCATAGAAGTGCGACCGGGACAGCAGGTAGGACGTCATCGTCGCCGCGGCGGCGAGCAACCCGGCGGGAAGGGCGAAGCGCAGCACCCGACCGACGAAGTCCGGCTGCGCCCGTTCGGTGTTCGGTGCCAGCGCCAGGAAGAACGACGGGATGCCGATCGTCAGCGACCCGACGAGCGTGAGATGCCGAGGGAGGAACGGGTACGGCACCTGCGTGATCACAACCACGATCGCGAGCAGGACCGAGTAGACGGTCTTGGTCAGAAACAGGTTCGCGACCCGTTCGATGTTGCCGATTACTCTCCGCCCCTCGGAGACCACCGACGGCAAGGTCGCGAAGCTGTTGTTCAGCAGCACGATCTGGGCGACCGCGCGGGTCGCCTGACTGCCGGATCCCATCGACACGCCGATGTCGGCGTCCTTGAGCGCCAGGACGTCGTTGACGCCGTCGCCGGTCATCGCGACGATGTGCCCCCGCGACTGCAACGCCGCGACCATCTCCCGCTTCTGCTGCGGGCTGACCCGCCCGAAGATCGAGTGGCTCTCCAGGGCGTCGGCGAGCGCGGCCCGGTCGGTCGGCAGCGTGCGGGCGTCAACGGGATCGTCGGCGCCGGGCAGCCCCAGCGTGCGGGCGACCGCG
Source organism: Frankia sp. CoWAU3 (assembly GCF_977971855.1). Lineage (NCBI taxonomy): Bacteria > Bacillati > Actinomycetota > Actinomycetes > Frankiales > Frankiaceae > Frankia > Frankia sp. CoWAU3. The sequence goes on from NZ_CDWWXB010000044.1 coordinate 16,412, forward strand.
CCGACCGACAGCGCATTGTCCCCCGAGAGAATCTTGGCGGCGACGTTCTGCTCGGCGAAGTACCGCAGGGTATCCGGGGCATCCGCCCGCAGCCGCTGGGCGATGACCACGAGCGCCACCGGGACGACGCCGGCCGGCACCGTCGCCGGGTCCACCAGCGCGTCCGCCAGCGACGCGCCGAACCGGGCGAGCAGCAGCACCCGCAGGCCCTGCGCCCCGTACTCGTCCACGGTGGCGAGCACCCGGTCACCGGCCGCCAGCAGCACGTCGGGCGCGCCGAGCAGCCAGGTGCCCTCGGTCCCGCCCACGGCGGCGAGGGTCGCGCCGCTCCACTTGCGCGCCGAGGAGAACGGCGCGTCCGCCCGCACCTGCCAGCCCTGCGGGGCGGGATAGGCATCGATGATCGCCTGCATGCTCGGATTCGGCCGGCTGTCGGCCGCGCCGAGGGCGCCGAGCACGCTCGGCACGAGGGTGCCCGGCTCGACGATCCGCAGCTCCACGACGTCCATCGCAGCCTCGGTGAGGGTGCCGGTCTTGTCCAAACAGACGACGTCGACGCGGGCCAGCCCCTCGATCGCGGGCAGTTCCTGCACCAGGCACTGCCGCCGGCCCAGCCGTACCACGCCGACCGCGAAGGCGACCGACGTAAGCAACACCAGGCCCTCCGGCACCATCGGCACGAGTCCGGCGACCATCCGGCGGATGGCCTCGGGCAGGTCGTCGTCGTTAACGACCACCTGGCTGACGATCAGCGCGATGCCGGCCGGAATAATCATCCAGGTAACGACCCGCAGAATGGTGCTGATGCCGCCCCGCAGCTCGGAGCGCACCAGGGTGAACCGGCTCGCCTCCTCGGCGAGCCGGGCCGCGTAGGCTTCGCGGCCAACCCGGGTCGCCCGGAACGCCCCCGACCCCGCGACGACGAAGCTGCCCGACATGACGATGTCACCGGGCTGCTTGTGCACCGGATCCGCCTCGCCGGTGAGCAGCGACTCGTCGACCTCCAGGTGATCGGCCGCCAGGACCAGACCATCGACGGGAATCTTGTCGCCGGCGCCGAGCTCAATCACGTCGTCCAGCACGATCTCGGCGGCGGGGAGCTCGCGGGTGACACCGTCACGCCGCACGACGGGCCGGGACTCCCCCACCACGGCGAGCCGGTCCAGGGTGCGCTTCGCCCGCAGCTCCTGGAACAAGCCGACCAGGGTGTTCACGATGATCACGCCGCCGAACAGGGCATCCTGGAATGGACCGACGATGGCGACGAAGACCAGTAGAACACCGATGATCGCGTTGATCCGGGTGAGGACGTTCGCACGGATGATGTCGCGCAGCGAGCGACTGGAGCGGACCGGCACGTCGTTGACGCGGCCGTCCGCGAGGCGTTCGGCGACCTCGGCGGCGGTCAACCCGGCGGCGGATCGACCGATCGCGATGGGTCCGGACCCGGCCCCGGCGGCGGACGCGGAATCGCTGGGAGGCGCCGGGTTCCGGTCGTCGAGCCGTCCCGGAGACAGCCGCGCTCCCGCGGCCCCTCGCCGAACCATGGTGTCCCTCCACGCTCCGTCGCGGCCGCTGCCGGAGGCTTGGCAGCGGAATCGTTATCGGTTTCCCGACCGACCTCGGGCGGGTCTCGGACTCGTTTGGATATGTCCCGTAGATGCCTCCACCGTCTGCACACGCGGACCGCCGACCCCCACCGTAGTTGACGGCCGTAGGCGCGTGGGTCGCGCCTGGGGCTCCCCGCCCGTTCAGCCCGGGGGGGCACCGGCGTCGGGGCTGAGGGCACCCCCGACCAGCAGGGAGAACAGCAGCAGCCCCAGCCCCACGCGATACAGCACGAAGGGCGCGAAACTGCGCGTCGAGATGTACCGCAGGAACCATGCGATCGCGGCGTAGCCGGTGACGAACGCCACGAACGTGGCGAGGATCGTCGGGCCCCAGGCGACGTCGGCATCCTTCCCACCGATGGAACGCAGCTCGAAGACCCCGGACGCCAGCACCGCCGGCATCGCCAGCAGGAAGGAGTACCGGGCCGCAGCCTCGCGAGTGTAGCCGAGAAGCAGGCCCCCGCTGATCGTCGCACCGGACCGGGAGACGCCGGGAATCAGCGCGGCAGACTGGGCGAGACCATAGAGGAGCCCGTCACGCACCGACAAGTCCTCAAGCACCTTGCGCGGGCGGAGCGGCGAATGACGACCCTGCGGCCGCCCCTTCGAGGCGTACCAGTCCGCGCCGCCCAGGATCAGGCCGAGCACGATCAGCGTCGTGGCAATCAGCCGCAGGTCGCGGAACGGACCCTCGATGGCGTCCTGCAGCGTCACCCCGAGCAGGCCGATCGGAAGGGTGCCGAGGATGACCAGCCAGCCCGTCCGGGCGTCGGGGTCCTTACGCATCTCCCGGCGGGTGAGCGAGCGCGCCCACGCCGCCACGATGCGGGCGATGTCCTTGCGGAAGTAGATCAGCACGGCGGTCTCGGTGCCGATCTGGGTCACGGCGGTGAACGCGGCGCCCGGGTCCTCCCAGCCGGCGAGCGCGGCAGCGATGCGCAGGTGGGCGCTGGACGAGACCGGGAGAAACTCGGTGAGCCCCTGAACGAGACCGAGGACCGTTCCCTCGAGGAAGTTCATCGACGCGCCGACCTGGCCCACGAGCCAGACGAGTCCGGTTCATCCGGTCCATCCGGTCCGTTCAGCCCGTCCGGCGAGGCCGCCGGGTCCGGAGGCCACGCCGAACGACGATTGGTCTGCCGGCTCCGCGCCCGGCCTGTTCGCGTCATCCACGCATACCCGACCACGGCTTCACCGTAGCGAAGGGTGAAATGCGGGCGGATGCTGGGTGACGGCGTCCCCGCCTTCTCCGATCCTCCGACCTGGTCCGATCGACCTGGTCCGATCGGGGTTCGGCCGGATCGGGCCGAGTCCACCCCGCAGCAGGCCCCCACATGGGCTGACCTGGCGGTTCGTCGGACAGTCACGGACCGCGACAAACGAGCGGGTTCACGCTCTGGCCATACAACCGAACGGAATCGCTCACTTTCTGTTCATCTGCGACCCGCACCGTGTCACCCGGAAGTACAGACCGCCCGCCTCGTGGCGGTCTGGCGCGCCCCGATCAGGGTCGGGGAGCGACACGGTACGCCTGGGAGGCTACACGATGAGTCACCTGCTCGCGAATGTGATCATTGAAGTGGTCGGAACGGCCGTGATCCTGCTTCTGACCGGTCTGGTGCGACGCTGGCTGGGCCAACCGGCCGCTCGCCCCGCCTGATCCGACCCGACCCGACCAGACCCGACCCAACCCGACCTGCCCCGCCGCCAGTCCGGCCCGTCCTGGACATCCGGGACCAGTGCCGGACGGACGGACGACACGATCAGCCATGCGGCCTGTAGGTCTGGGACGCGGTTCTGGAGGTTCCGGAGGGCTGCGTACCACCGTCCGGATTGTCCCGAAAATCGGGATCTCCCACGTGGGCGAACGGTAAGGCGACCGAATCACGGTAACAAGTCGGCGTCGCACCATACAGCCGTTTGAATTCTCGACAGAAGTGACTCGTGTCCGCAAAACCCCAACGGCTGGCGATCGCCTGAATGGAGCATGATCCCTCGATCAGGTCCCGGCGGGCTCGTGCGAGTCGCTGGGAGCGGACGACGGCGCTGTAGCTGTTTCCTGTCGCGGCGAAGCTGCGCTGCAGCGTGCGGACAGACACACACTGCGCAGCGGCCGCCGCGGCGGCGCTGACGTCGCGGTGGCCAAGGTTCCGAGCTATCCAGCGTTCCACTGCGAGCCGCAGCGCTTCCCCAGCGATCGCACTCGTGAACGTGGCCTCGGGGCGCACCGCCGCGGCCACCAGCTCCAGTGCCGCGTTGCGGGCCGCCGTTATGGTGGGGGCGGGAACCTCGTGCGGGAGGCCGGCAAGTGATGCGACATAGCTGCGCAGCAACCTAATCGCGGGAGCGTTCACATCCACCACGAGGTCGGCTTCCAACCACGGGCTCTCCAAGACCTCTTCCAGCGCCACCCTTGGGATTACCAGGGTAACTTTGCGGAAGTGCTCGACAACTTCGAACCGCACCTTTTGCATGCTGTTCCAGATGACGAAGATTCCTGGAGTGACAACAATCTTCTTGTCCTCGATGGCAAGCCGTTCAGTCCCAGCGGTAGCGAAGAATATCGCGATATTGTCCTCGCTGGTCCGGCTGATCAGATTTCGACTACGTTCACCCCTGCACGGATCACATGCGATATCCAGCAGCGCGATGTCATCGAACCAGCGACGCTCAATCGAGGCGCAGTAGGGTAATCGCCCTGGAGGAACATCAGTGTGGAATGGCGTCACCGCGCTGCCCAGGATCTCCTCCCAGCGTCCAGGACGGTCGCGATGGGGTACATCGACGAGGTCGTACGTCTCGTAGATTCGTAAGTGTTCGGTGATG
>NZ_CDWWXB010000045.1:0-5652 GCF_977971855.1 Frankia sp. CoWAU3
AAACGACAAGCTGACAGTCGGGCGACGAAGAGATGAACGGCAGTCGGCCAAACCCGGTCCGGGACGCCCGCCCGCGCCGGCCGGCGGGCCGGGTAGCCGGCGGCGGCCCGGCTTTTACCATCCGAGCCACCCCACGATGGTAGAGTTGGCGTGTTTTCTCGCGGTCCGCCGTAGTGTAATCGGCAGCACAGGAGATTTTGGTTCTCTTAGTCCACGTTCGAGTCGTGGCGGCGGAGCACTACCAGGCACCACCAGTAATACCATCGAAAAGAATATTCCGGAAGCACCGCCGCCGCACCATCACCACGGCGGTGGCCAGGCACACATCATTTCCCGGTCCGGGGCCGGCGTGTTCCCGGGATGGCCGTGGCATCTGCCGGCGCCTTCCGGCCGACGAGTAGTGTGGGCGCCGTCGCCCCACCGCTGTCCAGGTCCGAAGACTCGGGAGATCGCGTGACATCATCACGTCCGGTGGCCGTCATCATCCTGGCAGCGGGCGAAGGCAAGCGCATGCGCTCGACGAGACCGAAGGTGCTGCACCACATCGCTGGGCGCTCCCTTCTCCACCACGTGCTGAGCGCGGCCGGAGCCCTCGCGGCGGCGCGTACCGCGGTCGTCGTGGGCCACGGCCGCGAACAGGTCGCGGCGATGCTGGCGGAGCAGGCTCCCGAGGTCGTCCCGGTCGTCCAGGACCGCCAACACGGCACGGGCCACGCCGTCCGGGTGGCCTTGGCGGCGCTCGGCGAGCTGGCGCCCGGCGACACGGTGGTCGTGCTGCCCGGCGACACCCCGCTGTTGACCAGCGCGACGCTCACTGCTCTGGTGGCCCAGCACCATGCCCGGGCGGCCGCGGCGACTGTCCTGTCGGCCGTCATCGACGACGCCACCGGTTACGGCCGGGTGGTGCGCGACGGCGACGGCGCGGTCCGGGCCATCGTCGAGCATCGCGACGCCGACGCCGCCACCGCGACGATCCGAGAGATCAACACCGGCGTGTACGCGTTCGCCGCGGGCCCACTCCAGACCGCGCTCGCGCGGCTGACCAGGGATAATGCTCAAGGCGAGGAGTACCTCACCGACGTCGTCGGGCTGCTGGTCGCCGCCGGGCAGCCGGTGGCCGCGCGGGTCGTGGACGATCCCGGCGAGGCCGGTGGGGTGAACGACCGCGTCCAGCTCGCCGCCGCCGGACGGGTGCTGCGGGACCGGATCGTCGAGGCGGCGATGCGCGCCGGCACCACCGTCGTCGACCCGCAGACCATCTGGATCGACGCCGACGTCACTCTCGAACCGGACACGACTATCGCCCCCAACACCTTCCTGCACGGCCGGACGCACGTCGCTCGCGGCGCCGTCATCGGCCCCGAATGCACCTTGACGGACACGACGGTAGGCGCAGGCGCGACCGTCCTGCGGACCACGGCCGAGCGGGCCGAGATCGGCGCCGGGGCCGTGGTCGGGCCTTACAGCCATCTCCGATCGGGCACCCGACTGGGCCGCGAAGGCAAGATCGGCTCCTTCGTCGAGACGAAGTCGGCCGATCTCGGGAACCAGACGAAGGTCCCGCATCTGGCGTATGTCGGCGACGCGGTGGTCGGCGAGCGCAGCAACATCGGATGCACGACGGTCTTCGTGAACTACGACGGGGTGGCCAAGCACCGCACGGTGATCGGCTCGGACGTCCGGATCGGCAGCGATACCATGCTCGTTGCTCCGGTCACGGTCGGGGACGGGGCCTACACCGGCGCCGGATCCGTGATCCGGGAGGACGTTCCGCCGGGCGCGCTGGCGGTCCGGGAGGGGCGGCAACGGATCATCGAAGGCTGGGTCTCCCGCCGCCGTCCCGGCAGCCCGGCGGCACGAGCGGCCGCCGCAGCCGGCGTCCGGGCCCCCGGCGGCGCCGGGGATCCCGAGTATCCCGATGAAATGCCGCAACCGTCCGCGGCCGAGGCCGCCGTGCCGATCCCAGCTCATCAGGGTGACGTGGCGCACCGGAGTGAGTTGCCGCATACCGGCGAGGCCGGCATCGCTGGCATTCCCGGCGCGGGGAGCAGAACGTAAAGAGACGTCCGTCCAAACCTTCTCTGGCCAGCGAGGGGATGCACACTGCCCGACCTGCCCCGCCCGGGTCGGCGGCCCGGGGTCCGCGGGCGGCGATCCGGGCACGTGGGTACCATCCCGCCTGCGCAAACAGGTGCGGGGCCGGGTATGCCCGAGTGTTGAACCGTGCAGCCTCACGGCCGTTCCCCCGGACGGGTCACCCGCCCGGGGACTGCCCCCGCCAGCCCGATCACGCCAGCCCGATCATCCCGTCACGCCCGAGGAGTACGCGGTGGCCTACCAGACCGAGAACCGGCGCAATCTGATGCTCTTCGCGGGACGTTCGCACCCGGGCCTCACGGCGGAGGTCGCGGCCGCGCTCGACGTCGAGCCCGTACCCACCCATGCCTACGAATTCGCCAGCGGCGAGATCTTCGTCCGCTTCTCCGAATCGGTTCGGGGCTGCGACGCCTTCGTGCTCCAGTGCCATTCGGCTCCGGTGAACACCTGGCTGATGGAACAGCTGATCATGGTGGACGCGCTGAAGCGGGCCAGCGCCAAACGGATCACCGTCGTCGCGCCCTTCTACCCCTATGCGCGCCAGGACAAGAAGCACCGTGGCCGGGAGCCGATCTCGGCCCGCCTCGTCGCCGATTTGTTCAAGACCGCCGGCGCGCACCGGCTCATGTCGGTCGACCTGCACACCGCCCAGATTCAGGGCTTCTTCGACGGGCCGGTGGACCATCTCTTCGCGTTGCCGCTGCTCACCGACTACATCGAGTCCAAGCTGGACACGTCCGAGGTGACCGTCGTCGCCCCCGACTCGGGCCGGGTCCGCGTGGCCGAGCGGTGGACCGACCGGCTCGGCTGCCCGCTGGCCATCATCCACAAGCGGCGTGACCCGGACGTTCCCAACCAGGTGAAGATGTTCGACGTGGTCGGCGAGGTGCACGGACGGACCTGCGTCATCGTCGACGACATGATCGACACTGCCGGCACGATCACGAAGGCCGCGGAGTCACTCAAGGAGCACGGCGCGGCGGGCGTCATCGCGGCGGCAACCCACGGCGTGCTCTCCGGCCCCGCCGCTGACCGGCTGAAGAACTCGGAGATCAGCGAGGTCGTCCTCACGAACACGCTGCCCCTGCCCAGCGAGGCTCGCATCGACAAGATCACCGAACTGTCCATCGCCCCGCTGCTGGCCGCGGCCATCAAGGCCGTGTTCGAGGACGGGTCGGTGACCGGCCTGTTCGGCGGAGACGCCTGACCGAGGCTCGCATCCCCACCCCGCCGCGAGACAGGCGCGGGCAGGCGAACGGCCGCGGCGAACGACCTGGGGCGTCCCGGCGGCCGCCCCGCGTCCGTAGACTGCCCTGCCATGGCAGCGCAACAGCCGAAGGTGTCTCTCACCGGGATCAAGCCGACGGGCGAGCCGCACCTCGGCAACTACATCGGAGCGATCCGGCCGTCGCTGGAGCTCACCTCGGCCTACGAGTCGATCTACTTCGTCGCCGACTATCACGCCCTGACATCCGTGCGTAGTCGCGAGGAGTTGGCGAGCTATACCCGCTCGGTGGCGGCCACGTGGCTCGTGCTCGGGCTCGACCCGACGAGCACGATCTTCTACCGCCAGTCCGACGTCCCCGAGATCTTCGAGCTGACCTGGGTGCTGTCCTGCGTCACCGGCAAGGGTCTGATGAACCGGGCCCACGCCTACAAGGCGGCCCGTGACCGCAACGCCGAGGCCGGCGTCCCCGATCTGGACGCCGGCATCAACATGGGCCTGTTCAACTATCCGATTCTGATGGCCGTCGATATTCTCATCATGAATGCTGACGTGGTCCCCGTTGGCCAGGACCAGTCGCAGCACGTGGAATACGCCGCCGACATCGCCGGCTCCTTCAACCATCTGTTCGGTGACGTGTTCAGCCTGAAGATCCCGGAGGTGGTCCTCCCGGCCGGGAGCTCGGCGAAGGTACTGCCCGGCATCGACGGCCGCAAGATGAGCAAGTCATACCGGAACACAATCCCCCTCTTCGCGCCGGAGAAGCAGCTACGGAAACTCGTCCGTGGGATCGTGAGCGACAGCACACCGCTGGCGGACCCGAAGGACCCGGACAGTTCCGCGGCCTTCGTCCTGCTCGAGAACTTCGCGACTCCAGAAAAAATCAAGGAGATGCGCGGCCGTCTGGAGCAGGGCGGCACCGGGTGGGGCGAGGTGAAGAACGCCCTGTTCGAGACGCTCAACGACTGGCTGTCACCGCTGCGGGAGCGCTACACCGAGCTCATCGCCCCGGACAGCGAGCTGGACGGCATCCTCGCGGCGGGTGCCGAGCGGGCCCGCGACCGGGCCCGGCCGGTGCTCGCCGGCGTCCGGCGCGCAATCGGGATCTCGCCCCTCTGACCTCCCCGCCGTTGCGCCCTTCCCCGCCGTTGCGCCGGGCGGCTCAGTCGGAACGGGCGGCGCGGGCGGCGGCCAGCCGGCAGAAGGCCGCGATGCCGAGGGTCTCGCCCCGGGCACCGGGATCGACCTCGGCGGCACGCGCCAGTTCCCCAGCGGCGGCGGGCGATCCGGCCCAGGGCGCCAGGGCCGTACGCAGGGTCTTGCGGCGCTGCGCGAACGCGGCATCGATCGCGGCGAACACGTCCGCCCGCAGCAGCGCCGGACCGGGCAGGGGCCTGCGGGCGAAGGCCACCAGCCCTGAATCGACGTTCGGCTGCGGCCAGAAGACCGGTCTGGGCACCGCGCCGGCCGGCCGGGCGTGCGCGTACCAGGCCAGCTTGACGCTGGGCGCCCCGTACACCCGGCTTCCCGGCGGCGCGGTGAGCCGGTCGGCAACCTCCGCCTGGACCATCACCAGCCCACGGCGCAGCGAGGGCAGCCGTTCCAGCAGCCCGAGCAGCAGCGGCACCGCGATGTTGTAGGGCAGGTTCGCGGCGAGCACCCCGGGCGCGGCCACGTCGGCGGGCAGGTCGACCGGGGTGACCCGCAGACCGTCGGCGGCCACCACGCGCAACCGCTCGGCGACGTCGGCCGGCAGCCGGGCGGCCACGGTCACCGGCAGGGCCGCGGCGAGGGGGCGATCCACCTCGACGGCGACGACGGCCTTCGCCGCCTCGACGAGCCCCAGAGTCATCGACCCGAGTCCTGGCCCGATCTCCAGCACCGTGTCGTCCGGGCCGACGCCGGCGAGCCGCACCAACCGGCGGACGGTGTTCGCGTCGACGAGGAAGTTCTGTCCGCGCCGTTTCGTCGGCCGCAGGTCCAGCTCGTGCGCGAGGGCCCGAAGTTCAGCCGGCGAGAACAGCGCGTCGGTGTCTACCAGGGCCCGAACACCCGCTCCGCGTTCGCGGCGATGTGCGTGCCGAGCTCGGCGACGCCGACGCCGCGGGTCTCGGCCAGCACCCGCAGCGTCAGCGGAATGAGGTACGGGCCGCCGGGCCGGCCCCGCCAGGGGGTCGGGGTGAGGAACGGCGCGTCGGTCTCCACCAGGATGAGATCCGCCGGGGCGACGGCCGCCGCCTCCCGCAGATTGGCGGCATTGGAGAAGGTGACGTTGCCGGCGAACGACATCACGTACCCGGCGTCCGCGCAGATCTTCGCCATCGCCGTGT
>NZ_CDWWXB010000045.1:5970-7200 GCF_977971855.1 Frankia sp. CoWAU3
CGCCCTCCTCGGCGAGGATACGCAGCGTGTCGTCGTGGGCGTCCCGGTCGTGGATCATCAGCGTCCGGCCGGTCTCCTTGGCGATCGCGATGTGGCGCCGGAAGCTCTCCTGCTGCGCGGCATGCGCCTCGGGTGGGGTGCGGAAGTAGTCCAGACCCGTCTCGCCGACCGCGCGCACGCGATCGGCGCGGGCCAACGCGGCGATGGCGGCGAACGTCTCCTCGGTGACCCCCCGGGCCGCCTCGTTGGGATGAATCGCGACGGCGGCGTAGATCTCCGGATGCGCCGCGGCAACCTCGGCCTGCCATCTGCTGGTGGGCAGGTCGATGCCGACGGTGACGGCCCGCGTGACACCGACCGCCCGGGCCGCCGCGATCGCCGCCGGAACTTCGGTGCCCATCAGGTCGAGATGACAGTGGCTGTCGACCACGGCCACGGGAAGAGGGTCCGGCGGTGGCGGCGGATCACCCGACCGGCCAGAGTTTCGCGCCACCTCACCCGCCCTCTCGTGCCCGCCCTTCGTTTCCTGAGGTCTGAAGTCTACGACCGCCGCCGGGTGTGCCAGACAACCCGGCATGGGACGCTAATCGGGTGAGCAAGCGCAAGGACCCCACGCGATGACGACACCGTTGACCGTTGCCCTGGTCACCCCGCTGACCGGTCCCGATGCCGCCCAAGGCCTCGCCGGGCTACGAGGGGTCACCCTGTGGGCGCGTGACGAACGCCTCCCACTGCCCTGGGACGAGGTGAGTCTCACCGCCTACGACGCGTATCCCGATTCGGCCGCCGCCATGCGCGCCGCGGTGGCCGCTGGGCCGGATGCCCTGCTCGGACCCTACGGCCACCGGGCGGCACTCGCGGCCTGCGCCTCGACGGACCGGGTGGTCTTCAACACCGGCGCCCCGTCCACGCGCTTCGTCCGGCAGGCGTTCCCGAACGTCGTGAACATCGCCGCGGCCACCTCGACCTGGCCGCGCGGGGTCCTCGCCGCCGTACGGGCGGCCGATCGACGGGCCCGCAAGGTCGTCCTGCTCGCCTCCGGGGACACCGCCGTCGAGATCACATCGGTGACGAAGGCCGCCGCGGTGGCGCAGTCGTTCGAGGTGGCCTCGCACGTCTTCCCCCCGGGCAAGGCCGCCCTCGCCGCGACCCGGCTGCCCCCGGGCGACATCCTCATCGTCCACGCCGGCCCGGACGACGAGCTGGCGGCGGCGAACATCCTGCTGCGCC
>NZ_CDWWXB010000045.1:7267-7920 GCF_977971855.1 Frankia sp. CoWAU3
TCCACGGCCGTCAGTGCGCAGGCCACCGCGAGCCTGGGCGACCTGCGCGAGCAGCTGCTGGCGCCGGGCAGCTGGATGCCCGAGAGCACCCAGCCGACCGCGACCGGCCCGACCGCGCAGGAGTTCACCGCCGACTTCACCGCCCTGCACGGCGTCGCGCCGACCGAAACGGCGGCCTGGGCCTACGTCACTGGGCTGATCCTGGGACGGGCCATTCGCTACTGCGGAGGCGTGCAGGATGCCTCCGTGCTCGCCGCCGCCCGGGGCATCGACACGACCACGTTGCTCGGTCGCTTCCGGCTGGACGAGGCGACGGGGCTCCAGGTCGGCCACCAGATCCCGATCGTGCAGTGGCAGGCCGGTGCCTCCCGGACGGTCTGGCCCCGTGAGTCGGCGCGGGCACCGTTCGCCCATCCCCGGCTGTTCACCAGCCGACCGGGGATAGCGTCTCGGACTTCGCCGGGGACGACCGCGACCACGCCCACGCCCACGACCACGCAGCCTCGGACGCCTCCGGCCTCACGCACACTCCCCACCACGTGAGTGGCTCTCCGCCGCCAGCGGACCGTCCGGGGCGGCGGGTGAACCGTCCGGAGCGGGTGAACCGTCCGGAGCGGGTGAACCGTCCGGAGCGGGTGAACGGTGGTTGGTTC
>NZ_CDWWXB010000045.1:8458-17666 GCF_977971855.1 Frankia sp. CoWAU3
CGGCCCGGCTGTTCGTCTTTCCGCACCAGGATGCTCCCGCCCCGGTGGACGCGATCGTCATGTTCGCCGGGAGCCCGGGACGGCTCGAACGCGCCGTCGCACTCGCGCGGGCCGGCTACGCACCCGTGCTCGCGGTCTCGGCGCCGACGGAGAAGGACCCGTGCCCCGGGCCCATTCCCGGGGTGGAGGTGATCTGTTTCTCGCCCGATCCGCGGACGACCCAGGGCGAGTCGCGGTGGACCTCCGCGGCAGCGGCACGCCGCGAGTGGCATTCACTCATAGTCGTCGCCTCGACCTCGCAGAGCACGCGCGCCCGGCTGCGCCTCGCCCGTTGCTATGACGGCGAGACGCGGATGCAGGAGGTCCCGCCCCCCCGCCGGGCCTGGCCGTACGTGATCGCCTACGAGTGGGCGGCGCTGGGCAAGGCCCTCGTTCTCCAACGCCACTGCTGACTGCCAACCGTGCTCAGCGCCCGCCAGCCCGGTCCCCGGCCCGGACGCCGAGCTCCGCGGCATAGACCTCGTTGCGGGAGACGCCGTACTCGGCGGCCACGGCCTTGCGCGCATCCTTCGGGGACATCCCCGCCGAGGTTCGTCGGGCTACCTCGGCGACGAGGATCCTGCCGTCGATGATCGGTTCAGTCCCGCTCAGCCCAGCCCCGCCTGGTTCGGCCCCGCCTGGTTCGGCCCCGCCCCGGGTACCGCCGGCGACCACCAGCGTGAACTCCCCCCGGATGACCCGGCCGTCGGTGGCCCAGCCGAGCAGATCGGCGAGGTCGCCGCGGACGATCTCCTCGAAGGTCTTCGTCAGCTCGCGGCAGAGCACCGCCGGCCGGTCGGCGCCGAAGGCCGCGACGAGGTCGCGCAGGCCGGCCACGAGCCGGTGCGGGGACTCCAGGAACACCATCGTCCGCAGCTCGCCGGCCAGGTCGCGAAGGCGTCCACGCCGATCGCCGCCCTTGCGCGGCAGGAAGCCCTCGAAGGTCCAGCGGTCCGTCGGCAGCCCGCTGACGGCCAGGGCCGCGGTGACGGCGGACGGACCGGGAACGACGGTCACGGCCATCCCCGCGGCGGCGGCCGCGGCCACGACCCGGAACCCGGGGTCGGAGACGGCGGGCATCCCGGCGTCGGTGACGAGCGCGACGGTGGCGCCCTGGCGCAGGTAGTCGGTGAGCTGGGCGGCCCGGGCGCCTTCCACCGCGTCGTAGCACGACACGATCCGCCCGGACACCGTCACGCCGAGCGCGTGCGCCAGCCGTAGGACCCGGCGGGTGTCCTCGGCGGCGATCACATCCGCGGTGGCGAGGATCTCGCCGAGCCGAGGGCTGGCGTCCCGGACGTCGCCGATGGGGGCACCGCACAGCACCAGGGTCCCGGACACCCGACCAGTCTGTCAGGAGCCAGGACCTACCCTGATCGGTGTGACGGCGACGACGGCTCACCTGCCCTGGACGGCGACCGGTCGCGGGGACGCGGCGCGGGTGACCGGCCCGGGTTCCGCCGGCCCGGCCGGCGGTCGGGCGCTCTCGGTGCGTGAGCGGCTGTGTCCACCGATGCCGCGGTCGCCGCTCATGGGGTGGCTGGCGACCCTGTCCGTCGCGATCGTCGCCGGGCTGCTGCGTTTTTGGCACCTCACGGAGCCCCGCGGGATCTACTTCGACGAGGTCTACTACACCAAGGACGCCTGGGGCCTGCTGACGGCCGGGCATGAGATCAACTCGACGACCTGTTCCGGCCCGGCCTACGTCGTCCATCCGCCGTTCGGCAAATGGCTGATGGCCGCCTCCGAGGGCCTGTTCGGCTATACCGACTGCGCCGGGGTCCCGCACGGCAGTCCGGAGCTCGGCTGGCGGTTCTCGTCCGCGCTGTTCGGGACGCTCGCCGTCCTGGTCCTCGCCCGCGCCGCCCGACGGATGTTCCGCTCCACGCTCCTGGGCTGCTTCGCCGGTCTGCTCCTCGCCCTCGACGGGCTGGAGTTCGTGCAGAGCCGCATCGGGATCCTCGACATCTTCCTGATGACCGGCGTCGTCGTAGCGCTGGCCTGTCTGCTGCTCGACCGGGACGACGGCCGCCGCCGGCTCGCCGGCCGGCTGGAACCGGTTGGTTCCAGCCCCGGCTCAGCACCCCTGGGGGACGAGGCCGCCGGCCCGGACGGCGGTACGGACGCCGGCCCGGACGGCGGCCCGACCACGACGGCTCCGCCCACCCGGGCCGGCCGCCTCCTCGACACGTACGGGCCGCGGCTGGGGTTCCGCCCCTGGCGGCTGGCCTGCGGGGCGGCCCTGGGACTGTCCATGGGGGTGAAGTGGAGCGCCCTCTACACGATCATCGGCTTCGCGGCGCTCGCCCTCGCGTGGGACATCGGAGCGCGGCGCACCGCCGGAGCCCGCCGACCCGTGCTGGGAGCACTGCGCCGGGACAGCCCGGCCTGGTTCGCCGCGTTCGTACTCGTCCCCATCGTGACCTTCCTCGCCACCTGGACCGGCTGGTTCGTCACCGACGGCGGCTACTACCGCCACTACTACGGCAACGGTTTCGGCGCCGCGTGGCACGGCTGGTGGAAGTACCAGATGGCGGTGCTGAAGTTCCACGAGGGACTCCACGAGGGGCACGCCTTCGCGTCGCATCCGATGAGCTGGCTGGTGATGGCGCGGCCGGTCGCGTACTACTACTCCTCGCCGGCGTACGGGACCTCGGGCTGCCACGATCCGGCCGGCTGCTCCCGGGAGGTCATCGCCCTGGGCAACCCGGCGATCTGGTGGGTCGGCACGGCGGCGCTGGTCGCGATGCTCGCCTGGTGGGTCTCCCGGCGGGACTGGCGGGCGGCCCTGGTGCTGGTCGGGTTCGGCTCGGCCTTCGTGCCGTGGCTGCTGTTCCCGAACCGCACGATGTTCTTCTTCTACGCGCTGCCGTCGCTGCCGTTCCTGGTCCTCGCCATCACGGCGCTGGCCGGGCTTGTCCTCGGCCCCCGCGAGGCGTCGGAGACCCGCCGCCTGGTCGGGGCGCTGCCGGTCGGGGTCTACACGATCATCGTCGTGCTGCTCTTCGCGTACTTCTACCCGATCCTGGCCGCCGAGGTGATCCCCTACTCCTCGTGGCGCGCCCGGATGTGGTTCCCGGGCTGGATCTGAAAGGACACCACACCAGGCCCACAGTGCCGACCCGTGGACCCCCGACGAGGCCCCACGGCGTCGCCTCAACGTGATCCGACTCACGACTCCGCACCCCATTCGTGGCATCACCACCGTAGGCGATGCAACCATTACGAATCGGCAAGCTGGAACAGCGACAGCCGCGGCGACAGGGGTTATCGAAGTTGGACGGTCACGAAGAGTCGAACAAGGACGCCATTAGCAGCACCGCCCTGACCCTTGAACGGGGGGGTCGCGTACAGCTCGAGAAGCCGATCCGAGAGGGTGGGGCGGTCACCATGCCCCGAGGCCGTGCGGCAGTGAGCGCCCAAACGGGTCTCCCTCCGACCTCCAACCACCGGAGACGGGTGTCGGGCGGGCCGAGACTGGGAGGAACCACCATGGCGGATGTGTCGGTACGCTTCGCGATGACCGATGACAGCGAGATCGTGCTGAACCTGTCGCTGACCCAGGCGATCCGGCTCACGGAGGCGATCGCGTCGAAAGTCAGCCAGGCGATGACCGAGCAGCCGCGAGCCGGCATGAACGGCAACGCCTACGGCCCCGGGGTGCGCCCCGGCCCCTATTCGACGTCCTGAGCCATCCGGCACCGAGCCGGGCTATCCCCCCGGTGTCGGGCTATCCCCCGGTCAGCTGGGCGATCAGGGCCCGCAGCAGGTCGAGATCCCGGCGGCGCAGCTCGGCGACGGACGACGGATCCGGCCGCGTGGAGGCCAGCGCCGCACGCACCGAGCGCAGCTTGCCGCGCAGGATCTCCACGTCGGCGGGTGTCAGTAGACCGTCGCGCAGGACCAGCACGACGTGACCACCGTGCTGCACCACGTCCACCGACTCGACCATCGGCAGCGTGACGACCCGGATACCGACGGGTGCCTCCTGGTCGTAGACGAGGCACAGCTGGTCCTCCGCCATCACCTCCGCGGTGCCGTCGTCCCACAGCACAGTCGCTCGGGCCGTGATGGGGGTCACACCGCGGGCCGACTCGACCCGCACGGGGTCGGCGTTCCCGGCCGGTTCGCGACGGCCGGCCGGGTGGACGGCGAGTACCGTGCCGCGCCGCGACCAGACCCCGCCACCGAGGTCGTCGACGGGGAAGACCCGGTCACCCCGGGCGAACATCACCAACGCGGCACGACCGTCCTCGGCGATCGGCGGGTGGGCGGCCATGGCGTGATCGTAGGTGGCCGCCGTGAGGGCCCGAGCGCCGAGACCCCACCAGGGCGCATCCGCAACACCCGCACACCCGCGCCGGGAACCACCGTTCCGCACCGGTGAACCGGTGAACCGGTGCCGACGATCCTGGTAGCCACCGATGTGGCCGCGAACCACCACCGGCATCGCACGTTCACCGGCTCGCCGCGGCCACTGTGGCTTATGCCCGGTCATGGTCCCGTGGACTCCGCAACGGGTTACCTTCGCCTGGTTGCCACCGAATCGCGTGGCGACCGGCGGCGGTCGGAGGACGCGGGCGGCTCCTAGCGGGCCGCGACGGCACGGTCCATCCTCCCCCCTGTCCGCAACCCCCACGGCCGACCTCGGCCGGTCACGCTTCGCGGAGCCCACGAATGCCCGACACCGACTATCCGCCCATCGAAGAGCACGCGGTCATCGGCGACCTGCGTACCGTGGCCCTGGTCGCCACGGACGGCACGATCGACTGGTACTGCCCGCAGCGCTTCGACGCGCCGTCGGTTTTCGCGAGTCTGCTGGACGCCGACCGTGGCGGATCGTTCCGTATCCACTGTCCGGACTCCCGGGCCAGACAGCTCTACCTCCCCGACTCGAACATCCTGATGACCCGTTTCCTCGCCCCCCGCGCGGTCGGTGAGGTCATCGACTTCATGGTCCCGGTGGACAGCGACGTCACCGAGACACCGCACGTCGTGGTCCGCCAGGCCCGAGCGGTGCGTGGAACCGCCACGTTCCGGCTGCGCTGCGACCCCCGGTTCGACTACGGCCGGGCCCCGCACACCGTCACCCTGGTGCCCGGTTCGGGCGCGGTGTTCGAGTCGACCGCCGGCACCCTTGTGCTGCGCACGGCCCTGCCGCTGCGCGTCGAGGCCACGGCGGTGGTCGCCGAGTTCGAGCTGGCGATGGGCGAGTGTGCCGACATCGTACTCGAGTGGAACTCGACCATCCGCCCATTGATCATCGGCGAGGCGGAGACGTTGTTCACCCGGACGCTGAACTACTGGCAGGCCTGGATCCGGCGCGGGCGCTATCACGGCCGGTGGCGGGAGATGGTGCTACGCAGCGCTCTCGTCCTCAAGCTGCTCGTCTACCGGCCCACCGGGGCGCTGGTGGCCGCGCCGACCACCTCGCTACCCGAGGAGCTTGGCGGCGTGCGCAACTGGGACTACCGCTACACCTGGATCCGCGACGCGGCCTTCACGGTGTACGCGCTGATGGCGCTCGGATTCACCGACGAGACCGCGGCGTTCATGGACTGGCTCGAACAGCGATGTCACGAGGCACCCAAGCACTGCGGGCTCTACGTGCTCTACAGCGTGGACGGCAACGCCGACCTGGACGAGCTGGTCCTCGACCAGCTGTCCGGCTATCGCGGCTCGAAGCCGGTGCGCATCGGCAACGCCGCCGCCACGCAGCTCCAGCTCGACATCTACGGCGAGCTGATGGACTCGGTGTACCTGTACAACAAGCAGGTCCCGATCTCCTTCCAGCTCTGGGAGGCGCTGGGCCGCCAGCTCGACTGGCTGGCCAGGCACTGGGACGAACCGGACGAGGGCATCTGGGAGACCCGGGGTGGGCGCCAGCGCTTCACCTACTCGGCCGTGATGACCTGGGTCGCCTTCGAACGGGCCTGCCGGATCTCGCGCCAGCGCGGCCTGCCCGGGCCGACGAACGAATGGAAGGACTACGCCGGGCGGGCCTACCGGTTCGTCCAGAACGAGGCGTAGAACCCCGCCCGCGGCGCCTACATGGAGTTCCCCGGCTCACCACGGATGGACGCATCCCTGCTGTGCATGCCGCTGGTGAAGTTCTCCGGCCCCACCGACCCCCGGTTCCTGTCGACCCTGGAACGGTTCAGCGGGGACCTGGTCAGCGACAGTCTGGTGCGCCGGTACGCCGCGGACGGCAGCGACGGCCTCACGGGTGACGAGGGCACCTTCAACCTGTGCTCGTTCTGGTACGTGGAGGCACTGACCCGGGCCGGTCGGGTCGCCGAGGCCCGGATGGTCTTCGAGAAGATGCTCACCTACGCCAACCACGTGGGGCTCTACGCCGAGGAGATCGGTTCCTCCGGGGAGGCGCTCGGCAACTTCCCGCAGGCGTTCACCCACCTCGCCCTGATCAGTGCCGCGATCCATCTCGACCGCGCGCTGGGGTGACCGACCCGAGGACAGGTGCGCGGTGACCACAGGTACGCGGTGAGCACGGGCGGTTTCCGGTGCCGGCGCGGCACGGCAGGATAGGCGGCGAGGACACGCACCGGAGCCGATAGCCTGAAGATCGGCACCGATGTTCGGAATGCGGGATCCTTCAAGGTCGGGATCCTCCGGGGTGCGGGATACGAGGGGCGAGGTCATGGCGGGACTGGACCGTTTCCGGGTGGTCGTGGAATCCGGGCGCGGAGATCGGACGGGAGTGGTCGTCCGGCTGCCCGGCGCACTCATCGTCGCCTGTGCCGGCCCGGCGGAGACGGCCGAGACGACCACCAGGCTGCTGGCGCTGTGCGCCGAGGTCGCTGCCGAGGTGGGCGCCACCGCGTCGACCATGGGTCGCCGGCTGGTACGTCGGGTCGCGGGGCTGCTGGCCGATGCCGATCCGGATCGGGTGCCCGACTTCAGCCTGCTGACCACGGTCAATGACCGGGTCGCCGCGCTGGTCCACGGGGCGATGGACGTCGTCGCGACGGGCAGCTGCGGAGTGACGCTCTCCGGCGTCGACTCGGCCACGTGGGTCGACCGGCTACTGCCCACCGAGATCAGCCGGATCGACGTCGGCCCCACCGGCCTGGTCGGGCCGACGGGTTTCCCCGGCGGTCTCGGCGATCTCGGTTTCCCGCTTGACCTGCGCATCGGGGCCGTGCCCGGGATCGGGGTGAGTCTGCTGCTCAGCGACACGCCGTCGCTGCCCGCGCCGAAGGCCTCCGCCGAGCAGCTGCTCGCCGGATTCGATCCGGTCCGGGAGCCGATGACCGGCGCCGCGCCCATCCCCACGCCGGGAACCCGCGCCCCCGATCCGATGCCGACCACCCCGCCGGCGCTCGCCCCCCTGCTCAGCAAGGAGGAGGAGGCCCATCGGCGCCGCGCCGCCGCCGAACCGACGCAGGCGGCCGACCTCGACGAGCTCGACGAAGATCCGCCCACCGAGCTGGCCCAGCGTGACTCGGTCCCGCGTGCCGGGAGCGATCTGGGTGGCAGGCACGGCCACGCCGGGCCCGTCGGCCACCGCGAGGGCCTCTCCGACGGTCTGGGCGACGACCTCACCGACGACGAGCACGACGCCCTGACCCAGCTCCCGGGCCAGAGCTTCACCGTCTCCGACCTCATCGAGGACGACGAGGCACCGACGATGCTGCCGAGCAGCGGCGAGCCTCAGGTCGAGGGTGTGCTGTGCGCCAACGGCCACTTCAACCACCCGCAGGCGCCGTACTGCTCCGAGTGCGGCCTGTCGCTCGCCCAGCAGAACACCCGCACGGTCTGGGGTCCCCGGCCGCCCGTCGGCGTCCTCGTCTTCGACGACGGCCAGACCATGAACGTCGACATGGACCTGGTGATCGGCCGCCAGCCGGACCGCGACGATGCGGTCCGGGCCGGGAAGGCACGGGCGCTGCCGGTCGAGGACGGTGAGAGCGCCGTCTCCCGGGTGCATGCCGTCATCACCCTCAACGGTTGGGACGCGGTCATCACCGACCAGGGTTCGGCGAACGGCACCTACATCGCCCCGCCGGAGGCGACCGTGTGGACGCCGCTGAGCCCGCACCAGCCGGCTCCCCTGATCCCCGGCACCCGCGTGCAGGTGGGCAAGCGGACGTTCGTCTTCAACTCCCACCTGCACGTTTGACCACCTGCCCGGGCAACCCACCCGTCCAGCCGAGGGGTTCATGACGACGACGGACGACAACCGGCCAGCCGGCAACGACCCGCCAGCCAGCGATGGCGATGCGGCGCGCGGGAGTGACGCGCGGCCGCGACGCCGCTGGGCCCGAAGCCGGCTGTGGTGGACGCCGATGGTGCTCGCCGTGGTAGCCGGCCTGCTGGCGGCCGGCGCGGCGCTGGGCAACCTCGCCAGCCGGTCACCGGACGAGGGGTCGGTCGATGTCGGCTTCGCCCGGGACATGTCCGAGCATCACGCCCAGGCCGTGCAGATGGCCATGATCGAGTTCAGTCACGGCGGTGACCAGGACACCCGCAGCGTGGCCCAGGACATCGCGCTGACCCAGCAACGCGAGATCGGCATCATGTCCTCATGGCTGTCCGGATGGGGGCGGCCCCAGTCCACCTCCGGGACACCGATGCGGTGGATGCGGGACTCCCGCACCGTCAACGGCGCCTCGGGCGGTCATGACGGTCACGGCGCCGCCAGGCCCGGCATGGACCTGCCGGGCCTGGCCGGGGGTGCGGCGCAGGACGCGTCCAGCGACCCGCGGAACACCGCGCGCATGCCGGGTATGGCGACCCCCGCCGAACTGCAACGGCTGGCCTCGATCCGGGGCCATGACCTCGACGTCCTCTTCCTCACCCTGATGGTGCACCACCATCGTGGGGGGCTGGCCATGGCCCAGTACGCGGCGATGCACGCCGGTGAGGACCGGGTACGGGCGATGGCCAGGGCAATGGTGCTCGCCCAGTCGATGGAGATCGACCAGATGCAGCGCGATCTGGTACGCCTCGGCGCGCCTCGGGCCTGACCGGCGAACCCGCCTACTGTCACGACGAAACCGGCTTTGTATAGTCGAGTGGGACTAACCGGACTCGGGGAAGGCAGCCCCCTCGTCGCAGGGCAGGGGAGGCCGCCGTCATGCCTGATGTAACCGCCCGAGAGGCCGCCGACGCCGGGGGCTCCGTTCGCCGGACGGCCCCCAGCGGCCCC
>NZ_CDWWXB010000045.1:17778-21044 GCF_977971855.1 Frankia sp. CoWAU3
GGCCGCTGGCCGGGAGTTCGTCACATCCGGGTGGAACTGCTCGCCGGCCTGGTGACCGCGCTCGCGCTGATCCCGGAGACGATCTCCTTCTCCGTGGTGGCGGGGGTCGATCCGAAGGTCGGTCTGTTCGCGTCGTTCACCATCTCGGTGGTCATCGCGTTCACCGGCGGACGCCCGGCGATGATCTCGGCGGCGGCAGGCTCCATGGCCCTCGTCGCAGCCCCCCTGGTCCGCGACCACGGCCTGAACTACCTGCTGGCGACGACCATCGGGGTGGGCCTGCTGATGTTTGTGCTCGGCCGGCTCCGGGTGGCACGGTTGATGCGGTTCGTCCCGCGGAGCGCGATGATCGGCTTCGTCAACGCGCTGGCCATCCTCATCTTCACCGCGCAGATGCCGCACGTGATCGGCAAGTCGTGGCAGGTCTACGCCCTCGTCGCCGCGGGCCTCGCCATCCTGCTGGCTCTCCCCCGCCTGACCAGAGCGGTCCCGCCGCCGCTCGTGGCGGTGGCGGTCCTCACCCTCGTCACCGCCGGTTTCAACATCTCCGTCCCTACCGTCGGCAACGAGGGCCGGCTGCCGAGCTCACTGCCCGTCCCCGGTGTGCCTGACGTGCCGCTGACCTGGGAGACACTGCGGATCATCGCCCCGTACGTGGTGGCGCTCACCGCCGTCGGCTTGGTGGAGACGCTGCTGACCGCGCAGATCGTGGACCGGTTGACCGACACCACGCATGACCCGAACCGCGAATCCTGGGGCCTGGGTGTCGCCAACATCGTCAACGGGTTCTTCGGCGGGATGGGCGGCTGCGCCATGATCGGCCAGACGATGGTGAACGTCAACTCGGGCGGGCGGGGCCGGCTGTCGACCTTCGCCGCCGGCGCTTTCCTGCTCATGCTGGTCGTCCCGCTGCGCGACCTCGTACGGGTCATCCCGATGTCGGCGCTGGTCGCGGTGATGATCCTGGTGTCGGTCATGACCTTCGAGTGGCGCAGCATCCAGCCCTCGACGCTGCGCCGGATGCCCCGCGGCGAGACCGCGGTCATGGTGGCGACCGTCGCCGTCGTGGTGCCCACCCACAACCTCGCCTACGGCGTCGGGGTGGGCGTCATGCTGGCCGCGTTGCTGTTCACCCGCCGGGCCGCAAACCTGGCGCTGGTGACCAGCGTGCTCGACCCGGAGGGCCGGGAGAGGATCTACGTCGTCCAGGGCACGCTGTTCTTCGCATCGACCAGTGATCTGGTGAACGCCTTCGACTACGCGTGCGACCCCGAACGGGTGGTCATCGACCTCTCGGAGGCCCACCTTCTCGATTCGGCGGCGGTCACCGCCCTCGACGACGTGCGCGCGAAGTACCGCGAACGCGGCACGCAGGTGAACCTGGTCGGGGTGAACGCCCGCAGTGCCACTCTGCTGCACAAGCTGTCCGCCGAGCCGGCGCAGGTGGAACCGGCACCGACCGAACCGGCGCCCACCCGCGTCCGGTGAGGTCGAGCTGACCGCGAATACACTCTGCCATTAGATGCTTACTCAGATAATTGCCTTGAGGATGGTGGCGGGATGGCCGGAGAGAAGGGCGCCGGGCTCACTCAGGGTCTGATCGACTTCGCCCGGCGCCAGCCCGCCGTGGTCGTCGTCATCATCGTCCTAGGCGGGTTGTACCTTGCCAGGTCCGGCCCGAGCCCGGGTTCCCGGGCCGTCCTCGTCCCCGGGATCGAGTTCTCAGCCCCGTCCCTGATCACCCGCAACCGGACAACCTATGCCTTCGGTGTGGACCCGGACTCCCCCGGCACCGTTGACGTGCTCTCCAGCCGGGACCGCCGGAGCTGGACGATCGAGCCGGCCGCGCTGCGCGCCCTGCCGCCCTGGGCCGATCCCGCGGGCGGCCTCGGCCCGGCTGCCGTCGGCGCCTTCGGCCACGGGTTCGTCATGTACTACGCGACGGCCGTGCGTGGCCTCGGCGTCCGCTGTATCTCCGCGGCGACCGCCGACTCCGCCGACGGTCCGTTCGTCGACACCTCCCTCGCGCCCTTCATCTGCCAGACCGCGGACGGCGGCAGCTCGGATCCGAGTCCCTTCGTCGACGAAGCCGGACGCGCCTACCTGGCCTGGGCGAGCCCCGGGGCGGGCGGCGGCTCGGACCGGAACCACGGCGCGCCGCCCACCCTGTGGGCGGCGCGGCTGCGGTCCGACGGACTCGTGCTCACCGGCGAACCCGCCATCATGCTCCGCCCGAGCCTGTCCTGGCAGCAGGGGCGGATCTCGGCACCATCGATGATCTCAGCCCGCGGGCGTCACCATCTGCTCTATTCGGCCGCGTCGCCGCTCGGTGGACGGCAGGTGGTGGCGACCGCGTCGTGCAAAGGGCCGCTCGGGCCCTGCCTGCCGGCGGGCGAACCGATGCTGACCGGGGGAAAGGTCGGCTTCGGACCGAACGGGGCCCATGCCTTCACCGACGCGCGGGACCGCTGGTGGGTGGGGCTGCACAGCTGGGACTCCCGACCCGACGGCGCCTACCTGCCGATCGGTCGGTTCGTCGTCGCTCCGCTCGACGTCACCCGGGACGCGGTGACGCTGCACGTCGATTCCCTCGTCCGGGGACGGGTTCTTGATCCGGATGAGCGTGACCCGCCCCACGAGCGCCGCCGGCAGCACGAGGATCGGGTAGACGGCGAGGACCGGGTGGGATAACCAGGTGATGGGCCGGCTCCCCGTCGTCTTCGCGGACTACGACATTCCGGATCCGGGCATTCCCGGTATCTCCACCGAGGACCACGAGGCCATGGAGATGCCGACAGAGCGACTCACGAACAAAGTGCCTTACAGACCAAGCGACTTACGGAGAAGTTCCATATGCCAGTCGAACTGAATCATACTATTGTGCATGCCCGGAATAACCGGGAATCGGCCGAGTTTCTGGCGGATATCCTGGATCTCGAGGTCGGCGCCGCGTGGGGACCGTTCATCCCAGTCGTCACCGCAAACGGTGTCACCTTGGACTTCGCCACCGCCCCGGTTGGGTCGATCACTGTGCAGCACTACGCGTTCCTGATCTCCGAGGAGGAGTTCGACGCGGCGTTCGAGCGGATCCAACGGGCCGGGATCACCTACTATGCGGATCCGCACCGCAAGCACCCGGGCGAGATCAATCATAATGACGGCGGACGCGGGTTGTACTTCCTGGACCCGGCCGGTCACGGCATAGAGATCATCACCCGTCCCTACGGGGGATTCGAAGCAGATTCCAGAGCAGTCTGAGATGGGTG
>NZ_CDWWXB010000046.1:0-3850 GCF_977971855.1 Frankia sp. CoWAU3
ATAGCCACTTAACGCAACAGGACGTCACACCACGCGACCTTCGCGCAGCCCTGGGTCTCCTGGTCTGCTCCTCGGGGTCAGCAGCTTCGCTGCCAGATCAGCGCCTTGGCGAGGGCGCCCCACTCGTAGGCGATCGCATAAGGCCATTCCCGGAGGCGACGCGGACCGACCACAGTGACCCGCAGATCACCGTGGAAGCAACGGCTGATACGGATGCGGGCGCGGGTGTCCTGCGCGCGGCCGGTGACGAAGAGGATCCTGGTCCAGCCATGTCGGGCGGCGAGCTCAGCGGCGGCCCGCGCCTCGCCCCGCGTGGTCACCGGGTGCGGAGAAAAGCAGATCACCTCCGCCTTCGGTGCCTCGTGGGCCGAGCACCCCCGAGTCCCTGGGATGGACATCACGAGGACGGGAGCGTAACCGGTACGGGCCAACTCGATCGCCTTGCCGGTTCTGTCCCCCGGACCCGCCAACATGACGATGGCGTCCGCCTGGACGGGCACGTCGGCGGCGGGGAATACGAACAGCCGAAGGGTAAGCGCGGTGAAACCTGCCAGGAACACCGCGAACAGCATCACGATGAGCCGGCGTCGCCCCGCTCGTCCCCGCCGGTGGCGCGCAGCCCGGCCCGCCCCCGGCGGGGGACCGGATGACCCCCGCTCACCGGCCGGCGGTGACGACGCAGCGGAAACCACACCGTCATTCAAACATGCCGGTGTCCGACCACGACCGAGGAAATCGTCGGTGCCCGAGGACCCCGGCCGGTCCCGAACGCCCATCTGTCGGTATTTCTCCTGACCACGGGTTCTCCGTTTTCCGGGCCGGGCTAGAGCTCTCTCAACAAAGTCGCGAACCGGCCGGCCTGAGCTTCCGTGTTCAGGCGATGCTCCACGTCCAGGCGGGCGGCCGCACCGAGCGCGGCCGCCCGGTCCGGGTCGAGCACCAGATGCACGACCGCTTCAGCGAGCGCATCGGTGTCGTAGGGCGGGACGAGAATCCCGGTACGGCCGTGATCGACGTAGTCCCGGATGCCGGGGGTATCGGTCACCACGACGGGACGACCACTGGCCATCGCCTCCAGCACGACGGTTACGCCGCTCACGTGAAGATTGGGCCGGAGGCAGACGACCACCATCGACGCGGCCCTGTACAGATCGCTCACCTCGGGAAGAGTAAGACGGTTCCGACGCCGGCCGAGCCACGGTGGCACGGCCACGTTTCGGGCTGTCACCAGCTCGAGTCTCAGCTCCGCCAGCCTCAGCTCCGCCAGCCTGCTCCGCCCCTGGGGCAGGCCGCGGATCAACGTTTCGAAGTCGCGTTGCCGATCATTTCCGACACTCACCACAAGCCCTTTCTTCGGAGGGTTGACAGAGGCCCGGAAAAATGTGGAGTCGACCCCGAACAGGATATGCGAGAAACGTCTTTCAGAAATGCCCAGCTGCGTTCGGAGCGGCGGAATCTGGGCGGTGGAAAGCGTAAATATCCGGCTGGACCTTCGCAGGGCACAACGGGCGATCTTCAGCGAGCCGGGCCGTCGACCGGCGACATCGGCCAGCCAGATCACGCCGGTCACGACGGGGGGGTGGTTTCGCGTTCCCGCCATCAGCGCCGCCGGGACCCCGACCCGCTCGTCCCAGCACAAGACGACGTCCGAGCCGCGGACCGTTCGGCGGGAGGCCGCGGTCTCCACCCACTCATAGCCGCCGAAAATACGCGGACCACGAACGAAGAACGCGTCCCGGGATACCCGCAAGCTAACCGGGGAGACTTTCACTGAATAGCGCGCCAACCGGTCGAACCCATACGGAAGAGCGTCCGGAACCTCGCCGCGACCGTGACGCTCGCGCCACTTGTTCGCGTCAAGGCCGCCGCTGTAGTGAAGCGCAAGATTACATTCGACCATTAGTCCACCTAAGTTCTGGTAATTCACGAGAGTTCTCATCGCCAGCGCCGGGCGTCACCACGGGAAGTGTCGTCGGGTCCCCACGCACGCGCCCGGTCCGGTCACGATGGTCTACCGTGTGTGCCGCCCGCCTACCTGAATACGACTGCGTCGCGCGGGCCGGCGCCGGCCTGGGGTGATCAGACCGTGGATTTTGTCATGCAACAGTCAGATCGCGCCGACCGGGTGAGCGGAAAAACCCCCGCCACCCCGGCGCACTATAAGCATGCGCGCGCAAGCGTCGTCATTCCGGCCTGTAACGAGGCAGCCGTGATTGGCCGCTGCCTTGACCGGCTCGCCGACGGTGCCGCCCCCGAGGACCTGGAGATCGTCGTGGTCGCCAACGGCTGCTCCGACGAGACCGCCCGTCGGGTCCGCGACCGAGGTGTCCGCTGCGTGGAGACCGCGAAGGCCGGCAAGGCGGCCGCGCTGAACCTTGGCGACGCCGAGGTCACCACCTTCCCGCGATTCTATGTGGACGCCGACCTGGAGGTGTCCGGCGCCGACCTGCTACGGGTGGCCGACGTGCTGCGGACCGGCCCGGCGCTGGCCGCATCACCGCGCCTGACAATCCGTCTTGCCGGCACGAGCCGTGTAGTACGCGACTACTACCGCATCTGGCTGCGGCTGCCCTATGTGCGCAACGGCCGAATCGGTGGGGTCATCGGAGTGAGCGAGCAGGGCCGGGCCTGTTTCGATCGTTTCCCGGACGCAATCGCGGATGACTTCTTCCTCTATCACCGGTTCGCACCGGATGAGCGATCCACGGTCGACGGCACCTGTTTCGTCGTACATCCGGCCCGGACCGCACGCGACCTCGTTCGACAAAAGAGCCGGGTTTTCGCCGGCAACGCCCAACTGCGCGCCCTCGGGCTGGCGCCCGCGGGCGGTTCCACGAAGGATGGTCGTGGCATCGTCGGCGGGTCCGTGGACTGGCTCAGGGTGGTCCGCGCCGAGCCCCGCCTGCTCGGCGCGACGCCGGCGTACCTCGCGGTCTCCACCGTGGCGAAGGTGCTCGCCCGCCGGAAGGTTCGTCGCGGGGACCTCGGCACGTGGGAGCGTGACGGCAGCAGCCGCGGGGGCAGCCCGGCACCGGCACCGTCGACGTCGACGTCGTGTCCCTGACCTTACTTCGGGTCCGGCCACTCATCGGGTCCGGCCACACAGGTCATCGGCTCTGGCCGCACAGGACCACCGGCCGGCCGTTGTCCGCCCAGACGTTCCCGGCACTGAAGAAAGTGCTCCTACCGGCATCGTCGTTGCCCAGCCGGCAGACATTCCAGCGGAAGCCGCGGCCGAAACGGTTGTCCGTCACGCGGAGATTCTTGGCGGCGACCACGAGCGTCGTTCCGCCGGCGTTCAACCAATTGTGGTCGACGACCACGTCACGGTTACCTCCGTTCGCCCACTCCAGAAAGACGACGGCTGTCTGGGTCTTGTCGTACGGGGAGAGGTCGATGTTGTTGCACACCACACTCAGTTTCCGGACGCCGCGGACCTGGATGCCGTCGGTATGGGCCCCTTTCGGCGGCCTTCGGTCGTGGACGTAGTTATGGCGGATGATGACGCCGGAAACCGGTTCGAGCGTGGACGAGATGTGGAATCCGTCGTCGCCACCGGAAAGATTGCTGTACTGGATGACGTGACCGGTGCCACCGCTGATCGCAATCCCACTTGTCGCCACGTGATCGATCAGCACATGGCTTCCGCGCACGCGGATGCCATCGTGGACGATCGAGTTTCTTATCGTTACGTTGTCGGCGTAGATGTCGATGAGTCCGGAGAACTCCTTGTTCTCCAGTACCTGTCCGGGAGTGGCCAGTTTCCCGGCGGGCATCGGCTGGAACCGGGATCCGGGTGCGGGGCCGGTGTTCGAGGCGTCCGGCTTGCGGTCGCAGCCTCGGGCCGCGG
>NZ_CDWWXB010000046.1:4316-17487 GCF_977971855.1 Frankia sp. CoWAU3
CGGCACCGCCATCCGGTGAAACCCCGGCCGGGACAGTGGCGGGGGCCGGTGTGCCCGCCGTTCGCGTGGGCCCGCCTCTCGAGCGAAGGGCGACCAGCAGCCCACCGCCCGCCACCAGCACCGCAAGCACCGCCACGGATCCAATCAGGACATACCGGTGTCGATTGGTCAACTCAGCGCGAGCCATCGAATCCTTCCAGGGATATCCCACTGAGCCGGGGGCCGCGCCGTACCGGCTCTTTTCGCGGGCCCGCAGACCCGAGCGAGGCCTGCCAGCCGGTCTACGCCCGCACCGCCAGAAGACGGGATTCGGCCGGTGCGGCCGGGCCAAGGACGAAGTCCAGGAAGGCGACGTGCCGAGCGGACCAGCTGTTGTCCGCGACGAAATCCAGCCGGTCAGCCTCCGTGACGGCCGGCCAGGTCAGGACCTCGTTCATCGCCGCCACCGGATCGTCCCCCGGGCGCAGCAGCCGGACCCGCCGCCCGATGCCCCGAACCGGGGCGAGGTCCGTGGCGAGGACGGGACGTCCGGCCGCCAGATATTCGTAGATCTTGATGGGGTCCATGGCCTCGGTCAACGGAGTGCTCCGGTGGGTGAGCAGGCACACGTCGGCCGCGGCGATCAGACCGGTCACGGCCGGCCGGGGCAGATGCCCAGGCAACCGCACCGACCGCAGCAACCGCAGCGACCGGACGGAGGCCTCGTCCGGGATGGGGCCGGCCAGAATCACGGTGCCGGCCGACGCCAGGCGGCGAATCATGTCCAGATCGAGGCGAGTGTCGACGGTGCCCGCGTACACGCACCACGGCCGCGGGAGGCGCCGGAGCCAGTCCGGCGGGGACGGCGGGCGCAGCCACTCGGCCGGATCGACACCGTTGTGCACGACCAGCCCGGCACCGGTCGGCCCGGCACCGGTGGGATGGAGGCGTTCCAGCAGCGGCCTGGACACCGCGATGACCGGCAGCCGCCGGCGCCGGATCTCCTCGTAGGCATGCCGGAAGGCCGGATGCCACCGCCGTAGCGGTGGATAGGTTGCCCAGTCGTCCCGGGCGTAGTACATGACCGAGCCGGCCCAGGACATGTCGGCAAAGCCCGCCAGCGGCGGATACATGGTGATCACGACAGGTCGTTTACAGCCGGCTCGGGCCGCAGCCCGGCCGAGCCTCCTGTCATACCGCCGATAGGCCGCCCGCAGCGACGGCAGCGTCACCGGGTCCTTGCGGCGCCACCGCTGCGGCGACACCAGATGCCCCTCAACGCCACCGGACGGTGGCAGGACGGTGCTCCGGCCACCCCGCAGCACCGTACCGAGATGGCTCCGGAACGGCTCGGCCACCACCACGCGCCGGACCCGGGACGATCGCAGCAGGGTTAGCAGTAGACGATCGGGAGGACGCATGTACGCCCTGATCGCCATGTCCTGGAGCGTCTCGATCGGCAGGGCCAGCACCACGTCCCGCTGATCCGCCGTGGGGGCGTCTTTCATAAGAGTGAACTCCTTCACCGTTGAGCCATCGGGTTCACCCGTGAGCCGTCGGGCCCAGCGCGCCGTCTCTGCGCGACGACGCCGGAGCAGGCTGCCCCGAGCCGGCGCTCGCGCGCCGGACGCACTGCAGTAGGTCCGCCAACGCGGGTGGACGTTGCCTCCACGTGATCACGACGTAGGCCGCGGCACCGGCCAGCACGCTCGCCAACAGGCACACCGGGCGGGCGAGCCGGAACCCGTGGGTGAGCCACTGGACGGCGGCCATCACGGCGACGGTCCCCGCGGTCGCCACGACGTGCGGCCAGACCGCGGTGACCAGCTCGCGCGGCTTCGCGTCCACCAGGCTGAAGGGAATCGCGAAGCCGGGCGGCAGCAGGAGGACGATCACGATGGCGTACGCCGCCGCGACCCCGTTGATTCCCCACGGCAGGCCGGCGAAGTAGCTGCCGAGCATCAGCAGGCCGGAGAAGATTCCCCAGCGCAGCAGCAGGTCGGTTCTTCCCTTCACGTTGTAGAGGACCCCGACGCTGAAACTCACCGACTGGATGCCGCCGATCGGGGCGAGCAGCCAGATGAGCGGCACCAGCCGTTCCCAGCGCGCGCCGAGCACGACCAGGACGACGTCGCGCGCGACGACAGTGAGTCCAGCCATGACCGGAAAACAGACCAGAGCGGCGACCGCGCATGACCGGAAATAGACCCGGCGGATCGCGGAGTGATCGTTCTGGAGCCGGGAAAGACCGGCGAACATGACTTCCTGAAACGCCGTGGAAACAGTGCTCACCGGATACATGAGCACCCGCTGCGCCAGGCCATAGTAGCCCAACTGCTGGGCTCCGAGGAAATGCCCGACAATCACCTTGTCGCCGTGCAGCAGAAAGAAGTTGAAGACGCTGAACCCGCTCAGGTTGGCACTGAAACGCAGCACGGACCTGACCTCGGCGGGGCTGAACGAAGCTCTGGGACGCCACGGCGACTGCAGCCACGCGACGAGGGTGGTGACCCCGAATCCGACCAGATAGCCGATGACCAGTGACCACACCTGGTAGCCCAGCAGAGCGAGCACGATCGAGCAGGCCGCGTTGGCCGCCGTCCCGATGATGTTCGCCGCGGCGACGGCACCGAACTTCATCTCCCGGCGGAGCAGCCACTGCTGCAGGTCACCGAGGCTGGCGAGCAGCAGGCCGAGGCCCAGAACCTGGAGCACGGGCGTCAGCGCCGAGTCGCCGTACAGGCTGGCCAGGCCGGGCGCCAGCAGCGCCAGCAGGCCCGAGATGACCAGACCAAGCCCGATGTTGAGGAAAAAGACGCTGCTGAGCAGCCGCTCGCTGATCTTGTCTCGTTGGACGACCGCCATGCCGGTCCCGAAACCCCGCAGAATTTCGAGGAACATCACGATGACCAGCGCCATCGTCATGAGACCGAACGCCCGCGGTTCGAGCAGGTGCGCCAGGACGACCTGGACCAGCAGGCGGGTGACCTGCACGACAACCTGGTTCACCGACATCCACCGGGCGCCGCTGGCCATCGAACCGCGCGGCACCCGACGGGGCGGCGACGGTTCCGCCACGGCCTCCCTCGCCCCCGACGGGGCGGCCGACCGGGTCACGGCCGACCGGGTCACGGCCGGTGGCTGGCTCACCGCTGCCCCCCGGGGGCCAGGACCGCCGGTGCGGCGGTCATCCGCCAGAGTGCTCCGGCGCAGCCGATGAGCAGGAACAGCAGGCCGGCGAGCAACGAGAAGCTCAGGGCGTCGAAGGTGAGGAAGCTGGCGACCCCGGCGAGGATCGAGGCCGTCAACGCCTGGCCGAGTTCCCGGTCACGCTGTTCCTGGGCCCGCCGCCGCGCCCCACGGGCCACCGAGAGACCGACGGCGACCCAGACCAGCAGCACGGTTGTCCCGACGACTCCGGTCTCCAGCACCGAGCCGAGTAGCTGATTGTCAAGGTAGAAGTACTGGTGGGGGGTGAACGTGCCCAGCCCACGGCCGAGGAGCGGCCTTTGCGTGAACAACTTCCAGACCGGGGCATAGTCCTCGGTGCGGCCGGTCACGCTGGGGTCCGCGTCGGCCCGCAGGAACAGCGAGACGGTCGCCTCGATCAGACCGGGAAACACCGTGTGCAGGACGAGGACGGACCCGGCCAGCGCCAGCAGGCCGTTGAGGCGGCGGCGAACCGGCCAGATCGCCGTCAGGGTCAGGATCGCCACGGCGAGGCTCACGGCGGTGCTTCGCGAGACGCTCATCGGCAGGACGGCCCCGATGACGGTGACCTGGGCCCAGGCACCGACCCGTGCCCACCCGCGGGCGGCAATGGCGTAGTGCAGGGCCAACGGCAACACCACGGCCAGGACAACCCCGAACTCGATCGGATGCACGGCCGTCGCGGCGACCCGCTCGAAGCCGGACCGGACGTCAATGCGATCGGCGTCCGGACTGAGCGACAGTCCCGGGGGGACCAGGACGGCGCTGTAGTTACGACCGGTCAGAAACTCGATCCCGCCGATGGCGGCCATGAAGGTGGCGCCCAGCACCACCCGGCGCAGCAGACTGTCCAGCCGGGTCCGGCACCGGATCGCATCGGCGGCCAACAGCGTCACCCCGGCCTGTGCCACCACCGTCACGAGACTGCGATGAGCGGAGCTGACCTCTGTCGCTTCCACCACGCGGGTGAACATCATCGCGAAACTGAGCGTGAGAACCCATATGAGTACCAGCGTCGCGGCCCGCACCGGCTGGAACACCGGGTCGAACCGGGCGCGTCGTGCGGCCTGGTGAACCAGCCAGCCGGCAAGACAGCAGAGGCCGACGGGCACGGTCAGCTTCCCCAACGGGGGGAGCCGGTAGGTCGCCGGCACGGCGAAGAGAACGAAGACCATCGACGTCAGCAGCGTCACCGCGTCCCGCCGACTCGCCAGCAGGGGTACCGCCACGGCCGGGACGGCCAGCACCACGGCCGGCCCGACCGGCCCGAGCACCATCGCCGCCGCTACGGTGGCGGATCCGAACGCGACCGCTGCGAGCACCGGCCGGGCGGCGCCGGGGGCCGCCCGGCCGACGAGAGAGCCGGCGGTCACCCGGCCACCAGCCCGCTGATCACCGGTTCGCCTCTCACCGGTTCGCCTCGAACCGCCAGGCGACCCGTCGAGTGCCCGCCATGGAATCTTCGGGGAGTGCGTGCCGTCCGCGCCGACCCCGGCCGCGGCTGGCGCCCGCCCGGGCGGCACCGTAATGCTCCGCCCGTGACCGGGCCCGGCGCCCGACCTCGGCGTCGACGGCAAGCGCCAGCCCCAGCGCCGCCGCTACGCCGAGGAACGCGACGGTGCCAAGCAGCTTGAGGCTGCGGGCGGGCCGCACGCTCATCAGCGGCGGCTCGGACAGCGGCGCTATCCGGTAACGCTGGTCCGGCGGCACAGCAGACTGCAGGCCGTTCGACTTCGCGGTGATCACACGTACCACCTGATCCAGGGTGCGAGTGGCCTCGGTGGGATCGGCGGCCGTGGCCGTTATGTCGAGGAATACCGTCTCCGGTTGCACCGAGATCTCGTAGTCACCATGGAATCCAGCCGAACGGATCTCCTCCCGCACCTGCCGAGAGTCCATGATCTTCGATTCCGTGAGAGCCAGCGACTTGAGCGAATCGCCGAAGTAGGAAAGCGGGTTGACGGGCTGCAGGATAAACCCGGAACCGGAGGAGGATGCGGCGAGCTTCTGCTCCACCGACGGGCCAACCACGAGGACCATGGCCTTCGTCTGGTAGACGGGTTTGGCGACAGACATCGTGATCCCGATTGCGGCCGCCGTGGCGAGCAGGATCGGAAGCATGACATACCATCGGCGGAACGCCGTTCTGGCGGCCGTCACGATGTCCATGTCGGACTCCCCCGGTAAGCCGACGACGCCGACGGCGAGGCCTGGTCCGCACCATGACCGGAAGGTTCTGTCATTCGGGGCTCCAAGGATTCATGCTCCTGAACCGATCCCATCATCAGCCTGGACCGATTCAATGTAGTCGCCCTGCGCCGCGCCGATATGCAGGCCGACCCGCGTGTCGCCGCGCTACCTGGACCGCTGGGAGGGGAACTTCGCGGCGATTCGGGTCCCGATTCGGGTCCCGAATGCTGCGCGTACCTCGCCACCCATGTGCCGAGCATGGGGCAATGCCCACTGCCGCCCCAGAACCGCCAGGCAGCGAGCCCGCTCGGCCCGGTCGGGCCGGTCGTGGGACAGGATCACGTGAACCATCCTGATGGTCTTCTCCACCATCGGCAGCGACGGCACCCGCCGGTGCGGGTCAAACCACATGGCGCGTTCCGCAGCACCCGGGTTGGCATTCATCGAAGTGTTCTTGTGGAAACGCCTAAGAAACAGGCGTTCGGGCACCTCGACAAACTGGCCGTCCAGGGCGAGCTGCGCCAGGAGAACCACGTCGGAACCGACGTACTTTCCGATGAGATCCGTCTTCAGGAGCGCTTCTGCCCGTATGACGCCGAATACCGGATGGTATTCCGTACGGGTCGACAGGAAGTGTCGCAGACGCTCGTGCGGCGTCGGCTCACACAGGTTCATCCCATCCTCGAAGCCACCGGTCACCGTATCGTTCAGGTCGATGAGCGCCGTTTTGGGGTAGGCCAGGACGGCGGCGGACGACGCGGCGGTCAGGGCCGCGACGCACCGGCTGACAAATGCGGGGGCGCAGAGGTCGTCATGGGCGGCCCACTTGAAGTAGGTTCCCGCGGCGAGGTGGACGATCCGGTTGTAGTTCCAGGCCGCGCCGCGGTTCACCGGACTCCGGTGGTACTCGATCCGCGGATCCCGGCGGACGAATTCCCGGCAGATCTGCTCGGTTCGGTCGGTGCTGCCGTTGTCGGCGACGACGATCTGAAGATTCGGGTAGTCCTGCACGACGATCGACTCCAGCGCCCGAGCCAGGAAGTTCTCCCCGTTGAAGACGGGTAGTCCCACCGTCACGAGCGGCCGGGCGTCCGGGTGGGGTGACGGGACACCGGGCCCCACGACACCACGGTCCACAACACCACGCCCCGCCTGGCGATCAGGCCCCTTGAGCCGGGCCTCGTCCTGGGTGCCGCTGTCGGCAGGTATGGCCATTCTCCATCGTCCCTCCGTCCGACCGGAGCCGAACCTCTGCTGACGAGATTGTCAGCTGCTAAGTGGCACGACCTCCGCGGGCACACCCAGTTCCGCCAACCGGCCGCGCACCTCGTCCAGATACAGCGGATTCGGGAGAAAAACGCACCCCACCCGCTCCACCGACAGGTCCTCGGGTGCCAACACCGGATGCCCGGTGCCGGGCACGAACAGGCCCCTCTTCCGCGGGTTGAGGTCGACGACTCCCCGCACGGCGGAACCGACGTCCAACACGTTGAGGAATGCCACCCCCTTGGACCCCGCGCCCCAGACCAGCGCACGCGGCGCGTCCCAGGCGGAATTGGCGTCCGTCGCCAGGTCGGCGAGATGCGCGGACCAGCGCCCGACAACCTCCCGGTAGACGTCACCGAACTTTCTGGCCTGGACCACGAAGCGGTCCGTCGCCACCACGTCCTCGCCGGCGGCCGGTCCGATCCGACCGGACGGACGGGTTGTCGGCGCCGTCTTGGCCTCGATCCAGAGGAACTGGTCACCGTAGGATGTTCCGGCGTCGGTGACGGTGAACCCGGCCGCGCTCACCACCCGCCGAAGTCCAGCCGGCGAGAAGTACGACACGTGCGGGTAGATGAAGTCCCACACCCCCGCCTCGCCGAGGACGAAGCCGCCGTTGGGCACCTCAAGATACAGCGACGTGTCCCGGCCGCCCAGCGCATTACGGATATCGGTCAGAAAGCCCAGTGGATCGGACACGTGCTCGAGGACGTGCCGGCAGACGACAAGATCCTCCGGGAGATGGGAATAGCGCGAACCGTACAGGTCGACCACAAAGGTCACCGCGGCGTCGTCGGCACATTCGGGGCCGATGTAGGTCGGGTCGTACCCGGTTCCGGCACACAGTCCCCGGGCACACAACAGGCGCAGGAAGTCCCCCTTGCCCGACCCGATCTCGACAACCTCCCGCCCCACCAGGTTGTGCCGGACGATCAGACGGTCCGCCAACGCCTCGGCGTATGCCCGGAAGGCGGGCGAGAAGTGCAGCGAGTTGTCGTACTCGCCGCCGTACTCGACGAGGCCGGCCTCGAACGCGACATTGACCACGGTGCCGCACTCGGCACACAGCGACAGCTCCAGAGCACGGCGCTGCGCGGTCATGGCGGCCTCCCGCGACGGCCACAGCACGCCGGTCATCACCGGCGAACGCTCAACACGTACCAGGTCTTCGAGCGCGGTGCCCTGGCATGCCGGACAGACATTGGTCACCGGACAGACGTTGTTCACCAGACAGACATTGCTCACTCAGACGGCCCTCAGCTCGGTGTCGACGCCCAGCCGGGTCAACTCCCCCGCGATCTCGTCACGATAGATCGGATTCATGATGATCAGAAGATCCGGCCTATCTTCCCGCAGCCACTCGGACGGGACGATACGGTGGCCGCTGCCCGCCATGAACATGCCGTGTTTGTGCGGGTTGATGTCGACGGCGTAGCGGACCAGGTCGGCGGCCGGGCCGAGGGTCGCCAGAAACGACACACCTTTGGAACCCGAACCCCAGATCGCCGCTTTTTCGCCGCGCTGGTGCCCGCGCCACAGCATCTCGCTCCACCGGTTCAGCGTCGTGGCCACCTCACGCTGGAAGTGCCGTACCCCGACGCGCAGGGTGGCCAGGTCGTCCTCGATCGGCAGCGGGTCACCGGCCGCCGGAACGGTGGACGGCCGCGCCTCGATCAGCAGGTACTGATCGTCATAGTCGAGGGAGACGTCGAGCACCTCGAACCCGGTAGCTCGGAACAACCTCGCCAGCGAACCGGCGCTGAAATAGGAGCAGTGCTCATAGTACACATCCCAGAACGCCGCCTCCTGCAGCACCCGCAGGACGTCCGGCAGCTCAAAGAGGACCGGGATATCGGTCCGGTCACCGAGCGCGGCCCTGATCATCCGCATGAAGTCGCCGACCGGCGCGATGTGCTCCAGGGTGTGCCGGCACACGACGGCATCGGCGGTCAGGTGCGCATACCGCCCGGAGTAGAGATCCGTGATCCAGGTCAGCCGGCCGGCAACCGGGCTGGTGATGCGCTCGGGCCGGACACCCGGGTCGATCCCGATGCCGGCGCCGGCACCCTGCTCCACCAGGTGGACGAGAAACTCACCCTTGCCGCACCCGATCTCCAGGACCGTCTTCCCGTACAGATCGTACTTGTCGGTCCAGCGCTTGGCGAGGTCCCGCGCGAACTCCTGAAATCGGGTGGAGAATGCCTGCGTCTCCTCGTACCGGGCGGAATACTGGTTCTTGGTCGGATCGAAGGCCGTGTTCATGATGAAGCCGCAGCGCTCGCAGAAGGCGATCCGCAGGTCACCCTTCGGGAACGCCCGGGCCTCGTCCTCGTCGGCCAGCAGCAGACAACTGTGCGACGGGACGTCGTCCCTTGTATAGACGGAGGTGAGGCGGGAACCGCCACAGGCGGGGCAGGCGGTGGACTGGTCAGTCATGGTACGACCCTCGGTGTCGGAACGGGAAGGATGAACCGGCCGCCCCGCCGCGGGTACGTCGCCGCAGGTATGTCGAGCTGCGGCAGCGGCGGCCGAGCACGCTCATGGCACCCGCATCGGTGCGGCCGACCGCAGGGTGACGTCGAGCAGACCGTCCGCCATGAGTTGCTGGATGCGCTGGATCCGCTGGAAGCGGGAGCCGATCAGCTCCTCCTTGGTCAGCCCGGCGGCGACGTAGGCCAGGTAGAGCTCCTCGACCCCCTTGCGGACGGTCCACACCGGCCGGAATCCCGGTATCTCCTCGGCGATACGGTCGCAGTCCACCCGGTAGTTCCGCTTGTCCGGCCCGGCCGTGTCCGCGAAGACCACCCGGCCGCCCGGCACGACCTCCTCGACGATCGCGGCCACGTCGCGTATTCGATAGTTCTCCGCCGACCGGCCGACATTGTAGGCCTTGAGGTGGATCTTCTCGCGGGGTTCCTCGCACACGGCGAGCATCGCCCGGGCGATGTCCTCGATGTGTACCAGCGGTCGCCACGGCGTCCCGTCGCTCTTGAGGTAAACCTCGCCGGTCGTCACCGCGTAGCCGGTGAGATTGTTCACCACGAGGTCACCACGCAGTCGGGGTGAGACGCCGTACGCCGTGGCGTTACGCAGGAAGACCGGGCTGAAATCGTCATCGGCAAGCTCGGCGAGCTCTCGTTCGGCGATCACTTTTGACTCACCGTAGGGAGTCACCGGATGAAACTCGGCCGACTCGTCGATGGGCGCGTCTCCGTGCGCACCATAGAGGCTGCACGAGGACGAGAAGACGAAACGCGGTACGCCCGCGGCCTTGGCGGCACGCCCAACCAGCAACGTCCCCCGGGCGTTGATGTCATAGGTCACGGCTGGGTTCAGATCACCCAGCGGATCATTGGATATGCCCGCCAGATGGACCACCGCGTCGTAACCCTCCAGATGGGACGGCCGGACGTCCCGAATATCAAGTTTCAACGCCGGCACGAAGTCCGGATCGGGTCCGAGGGTACACCCAGAGAACAGCCCGCTGTCCAGACCCACCACGTCGTGTCCGGCAGCCCGGAAGAGCGGGATGAGACGGGTTCCTATATATCCGTCGTGTCCGGTGACCAGAATACGCATCGAGCTCAGTCCCATACCTTCCAGGGCGCACAGCCACCATCCCACAGTGACTGCAGGAGTTTGCGGTCGCGTACCGTGTCCATGCACTGCCAGAAGCCGCCATGCCGATACGCCATGAGCTGACCGTCCTTGGCGAGCCTCTCAAGGGGCTCCTTCTCGAACTGGGTGTCGTCGCCGGCAATGTAGTCGAAGACCTGCGGTTCCAGGGCAAAGAAGGCACCGTTGATCCATCCCTCGCCGGCCTGTGGTTTCTCCGAGAACTCCACGATCTGGTCCCCGGCCAGCTCGAGATGACCGAACCGGGCGGGTGGCCGCACGGCGGTCAGTGTGGCGATCCTGCCATGCGAGCGGTGGAAGTCGAGCAACGCGTTGAGATCGATGTCCGCTACGCCGTCCCCCCAGGTCAACATGAACGTCCCCGCGTCGCCGAGCCAGGGCGCGAGTCGCCTGATACGACCGCCGGTGGCGGTGTTCTGACCGGTGTCGACCAGATTTACCCGCCAATCCTCCGAGGTACCCCCGTGCCGCTCCACATCGCCCTGCCGAAGCGACACCGTGAGATCACTGGTCAGCGCCGCGTAGTCCACCAGCCAGCGTTTGATGTATTCGCCTTTATACCCCAGGGCGATCGTAAAATCGGTGAACTGGAAGTGAGCGTAGTACTTCATGATGTGCCAGATGATCGGCCGATTGCCGATCTCGATCATCGGTTTGGGTTTGATGACCGTCTCCTCCGCCAACCGGCTGCCCAGACCGCCGGCAAGAATACCGACCTTCATCGTTCCGCTCGTTCCCGGGAGCCGGTCGCGTGAACCGGCGCTGCCGAGACGCTCACTCGGGTCAAGCCGCCCTGACGAGGGACCGGGATACTGGGGTGGCCGGCCCGGCGACCACGTAGCCGGTCGTGGACCCCGACGTAGCGGGGCTCCGAATACCGCCAGGACAGTTCGTTCACAATGCGCTCCCGACCCCGGGCGCCAAGGGTCCGGCGTCGGTCCGGGTCCGTCAGCAGTTCGGCGAGGGTCCGGGCGAAGTCCGCCACCGTGTCGGAGGGTACGTAGACGGCGGCGTCCTCGGCGCTCACCCGGGTCTCGGTCAGGTCATAGGCCACCACCGGCAGTGCATAGGCCATGTATTCGAGCGTCTTGGACATGGTGGACACCTCGTTCAGCGGGCTCCGCGGGTCCGGCGACAATCCGACCGTGGCGGTGGACAGGTAGTCCCGGATCATCTGGTCGTCGGCCCGCCCGGTGAACTCGACCCAGTCGTCGAGACCGAGCCGGCTCGACTGTTTCCGCAGATCGTCCAGACAGTCACCAAATCCCAGCAGGGCGAAGGCGCAGTCGGTGCGCCCGAGAACGTGGACATAGTGATGTATGGCATCGAGGAGTCGGTCGACACCGTCCTGCGGGCCCATTATTCCCAGATAACAGGCAAGGTGCTGCCGGCCGCGCCGCAATTCGGGACGCTCCGCGGCGGGCTTCATCAGTTCGGGGTCCGGTCCGTTTCGGACGACGGTCACCCGTTCCGACGGCAGCCGCCCCCTGGTCAGGGCCAGCCGCCGGTAAGATTCGTTGGTCACGATCACGTGGTCGGCGACCCGCTGATTCATCCGTTCAAGCAGCAGCAACGCGCGGAGCAACAGCCCACCGTCCTTACCGAACCGTGAGCGATAGAGTTCCGGACAAAGATCATGATGGTCGAAGACGAACTTCTTGCCGAATGGCTTGTAGAACAGCGCAAGCGCCCAGTACGTGTCCGGCGGGTTACATGCCTGGATCACGTCGAATCCGTGCCGGCGGGCCACGGCGACGGACAGGACAGCGGTTCGCGCCCAGCAGTAGCCGAACTCGAAGACGTAACTGAGCACACCCTGGGTCCGGGGTGCGCCCCGATACGTCCAGATGCTGACGCCGTCAACGATCTGGTGACGCCGCTGCCCCGGGCCCCGTGGGCATATTACGGCAACCTGGTAGCCCTGGTCGCGAAGCGCCTGGCATTCCTGCCACGTCCGATGGTCGATCAGAATCGGCAGGTTCTGAACTACGATCAGAACCCGTCCTGCGTCGCCGATGTCGGGAGATTCGGTCGAGTCGGTGTCAGGCGCCGACGTGATAGTATTCGCGCCCGTAGCCAACGAGATAGTCCCGTCGCGTGCCTGTCCCACATTTTTCTCCCGAAGATGAACGACCCCGTTGCCCGCGGACGGTGGACCTATCCTTTCCTTTCCGTCATGGCGAGGCTAGCGGTCGGCCTGGGCGTCACCGGCGATTGAAAAACTTGCGTGTCGCGTCTTGGGGCCGGGCTCGGCCGATTCTCGACGCAGGAACGACAGAACTGACCGTTGGGGGCGGCTTATTCCAGCCATGCTGTTTGACGGCGGCAGCCATGGCCGCCATGGATGCCGTGTTCGCGTCTTTAATGCCCGGGGCACTCTCGCGCTTTTTGACGCAAATCCGCTCCTGGCGGCGGACCACCCGGTGACTTGTCGTGCGTTCCTCGGCTTTCTGGTCAGCTTACCGAATCAGACGATCATCGGATCAGACGGTTGACGATGCGCGGCCGGCGAGCAGTCCCAGCGACCCGGCCGCCTCCGTCAGGCCGGCTCGGGCGTCGGAGTGGGCGACCTGGTCGATGAGTCGGGCGGTCTGTTCGTGCTGGCCGCGCCCCCACACGGCCGCGGTCCCGTTCTCGGACACGACGTAGCTGTGCTGGAAACTGGTGACCGGGCTGGTGAGCCGCGGCAGCACACAGGAATCCCCCGACCGGGCATGCCGGCTCGGCAGGGCGATGATCGCCTTGCCGTCGGCCGCGTGCAGCGCGCCGACGACGAAGTCGGACTGCCCACCGAAGCCGGAGTAGATGCGGTTGCGGATCCAGGACGCGTTCGCCTGCGCATACAGGTCCACCTGCAGCGCGGTGTTGATCGAGGTCATCCGCGGCTGCC
>NZ_CDWWXB010000046.1:17645-20586 GCF_977971855.1 Frankia sp. CoWAU3
GCAGCCGCGGATTGCGGTGCGCCCACGAGTAGAGATCGGCCGACCCGAACAGGAACGAGGTCCGCAGCGGTGTCCCGGCGGCCAGCGCGCCGGAGGCTTCGAGCGCGAGCATGCCATCGGAGAAGGTCTCGGTCCACACGCGCAGATCCCGCCGGTCGACGAGGGCCGACAGCGTGGCGTTCGGGACACCGCCGATGCCGAGCTGCAGGGTCGCCCCGTCCTCGACGAGCGCGGCGACCCGCTCGCCGATCTGCCCGCGGACGTCGTCGACGGGCGTGACCGCGGGGCTGGCGAGCGGCTGCTCCACCTCCACGGCGAGGTCGACATCATCGATGCTCAGTTCACCGTCGCCGAAGGTGTAGGGCATCGCCGGGTTGAGCTGGGCGACCACCAGTCCCCCGTGCGCGCGGGCCGCCTCGACCGCGGCCGGCAGGATGTTGACTTCGGTGCCAAGCGAGACCTTCCCCCCGTCGGGCACGCTGGTGTGCAACACGACGACGTCGGGCCGGTGAGTGGTCGCGAGCAGGCGGGGCACGAGGCTGAGCCGGTTGGGCAGGTAGTCGAGGCCGGGCACGTTGCGCATCGCCGGGCCGACGAACGCGGTCTCCGGCGTCACGCCGCCGCGTTCCGGCACGCCACCCTGAGCGTTGATCATAAAGAGGCGGTATTCACTCACCACCGCGTCGATCACACGCAACGCGACGAGCGGGGTGGCGAAGTTCCCCGCCGCCACGACCCGCGGCGTGGCCGACCGCCATCGGCCAGGACCGGCTCCACGAGGACCGGCTCCACCGCCCACACCGGAGCCCGCGGCGAGATGGGTCTCGATGCGGCGACCGAACTCCGCCTCGCTGACAATATCCATACCCGCATGGTGGCGTACCGGTGCGCGGCCAGCGAAGAATGGTCATCGCCTCATCCCGCGGATCAATCCGGCCCAGGCCCGGTCGGTTATCGTCTTGAGAACATGGAGTCCGAACGGGACCTCGCCTCCGCGGACGAAGGGACCTCCGATCTGGCCGGCACCGCGCCGTCTCCGGGACCGCCGGGAGAGCTGATCTTTCCTGCGGTCGCTCGGCTCGAGCTCGACGAGCTTCTCGCCCAGCTGGTGGACCGGGCCCAGGACGTTCTGGCCACTCAAAGCCGGCTGCACGGCCTGCTGCGGGCCAACCGGATGGTCACCGCCGACCTCAGTCTCGACGTGGTGCTACGGCGCATCGTCGAGTCCGCGTGCGAACTGGTCGACGCCCGCTACGGCGCGCTCGGGGTAATCTCCCGCGACGGCCGGCTCGAACAGTTCGTGCACGTCGGGATGGACCCGGGACTCGTCGAGACGATAGGGCGGCTGCCCCGGGGAGACGGCGTGCTGGGCCTGCTCATCGCGGAACCGCGGCCGGTGCGCCTCGACGACATCGCCGACCACCTCCAGGCGGTCGGTTTCCCCCCGGGCCATCCACCGATGCGGGCCTTCCTCGGGGTGCCGATCCGGGTCCGCAACGAGGTCTTCGGCAATCTTTACCTCACCGAGAAACGCGGCGGTCGGGTGTTCACCGCGGAGGACGAGGAGCTGGCGCTCGCGCTGGCCGCGAACGCCGGTGTGGCGATCGACAACGCCCGGCTGTTCGGGGAGGCCCAGCATCGCCAGCAGTGGTCGCAGGCATCCGCCGACATCACCCGGCATCTGCTCGCCGACGGCGACGACCCGCT
This sequence comes from Frankia sp. CoWAU3, assembly GCF_977971855.1. Classification (NCBI taxonomy): domain Bacteria; kingdom Bacillati; phylum Actinomycetota; class Actinomycetes; order Frankiales; family Frankiaceae; genus Frankia; species Frankia sp. CoWAU3. Next base: position 19,353 of record NZ_CDWWXB010000046.1, read on the forward strand.
GGAGCTGATCGTCCAGCGGGCCCGCGACGTCGCCCGCGCGGACACGACAGCGCTGGCCCTCGGGTCGGAGACGGCGACCGAGCTGTCCTTCGACGTCGCCGCCGGGCAGGACGCGGACCTGCTGCGGGGCCGACGGGTACCGATAGAGAGCTCGCTGGCCGGCCGCGCGGTATGCGACCATGCGCCGCTGGTCGTCGCCGACGTCCGCGAACTGGCCGAATCCGAGGTCCACGACCTCGACATCGGGCCAACGATGATCGTTCCGCTGATCACGTCACATGTCACGTCCGGGGCGCTGATCCTCGCCCGGCGCCGGGGCGGTGACCTGTTCACAGACGCGGACCTGGAGTTGGCGGCCGCGTTCGCCGCGCACGTCGCGCTCGCGCTGGAACTCGCCCGCTCCCGGGCCGCACGCGGCCGGCTGTCCCTGCTGGAGGACCGCGACCGGATCGCCCGCGACCTGCACGACCACGTGATGCAACGCCTGTTCGCGGTGGCGATGGGCCTGCAGGGCCTCGCGGCCAGCGAGGAGCGGCCCACCCGGGCGGAACGGATGAACACCTACGTGGAGGATCTCGACGAGACGGTACGGGAGATCCGCCACACCATCTTCGAGCTGCGGGGCCGGGCGGCACCGGCGACGGGCAGCGGCCTGCGGGCGCAGATCCTGGGCGTCATCGACGACATGACCGGCGCGTTCGGCTTCACCCCGCGGGTCCGGCTGGACGGACCGGTGGACACGATGATCGGCTCTACCGTCGGCGACCATCTGATCGCGGTCGTGCGCGAGGCGCTGTCCAACGCCGCCCGGCATGCCAAGGCGAGCAGTGTCGAGGTGACCGTGACCGCCGCGAGCGGCGCCGTCACCGTCGACGTGGTGGACGACGGGGTCGGCATCGGCCCTACCACCCGCCGCAGCGGGCTGGCGAACATGCGGGCCCGGGCGCGGGATCTCGGCGGGACCTTCGAACTCGGCCCGGGCCCCGACGGCGGCACCCAGCTGCGCTGGTCGGTGCCGACTAGCTGACCCGTCCGCGGATCCCGCCGGCCGACGGATCCGCGACCAGCTGGCCGCCCAGATACGTCCGCACCCGCTTGCGGCCCTGTTCGAGTCGAATCCGCCCTCGTGCCTCGGTCGTCATCCACTCGCCTCCCGTCCTCGCGTTCGGACCAGTCCCTCCCGGGGGCCGGTTTCTCCTGGACCAACCGGCGCGGCGCCCCGCGCCTTCCCGTT
>NZ_CDWWXB010000047.1:0-2535 GCF_977971855.1 Frankia sp. CoWAU3
CGATGAAGTTCAGGTCTTCGAAATCGCTTGCGACGTGGTCGATGTCGGCGACGTCGAACGCGTCGCGGTCCAGCGGCTTGATGGTCGGGCCCTTGTGGACGTGGATGTTCTTGATGCCTAACTCCTGGCAGGCCTCCAAGTACCGATAAGCCCAGGGATCGGTCAGCTTCCATCCGCGCGAGCCGCCTTTCCACTCCGCGGTGCAGAGCTTGACCCCCTTGAGACCGAACCTCTCGGCGTCGGCGCGGAGCTGGTCGAGGCCGGCCCCGCCGTTGCGCGGATCCCAGTTGTGGTTGTAGGTCAGCTTGTCGGGGTGGGCCTGGGTGAGCGCGAACGCCTCTTCGGTCTGCCCGAACCCGTTGGTGTAGAACTCCCCGAGGTAGGCGGGTTGGAAGATGGCGTGGTCGACGTACCCGGTCTCGAACACATCCTTCATCAGCCGCTCGCCGCCCTGGTAGAGGTACTCGTCGTACTCCCACATCTCCGACGCCGGGGTAAAGCTCGTGTGGTAGGCGTAGAAGCAGTCGATGAACTGCTTGCCGTGGACGTTGCGCTGGTTCTCCGGGCGCCCGTCCCACAACGCGATGTGGGCGTCCACGATGAAGTAGTTCTCACCGTCCTTGGCGTACATCCTGGTCCTCCTCCGGCCCACGGCCATCGCGGGCCTGTCGGGAGGCTAGTGCCCGCGTGGGGGGAGAGGTCCCGGGGTCGATGTCTCATTGTGGGATGACCGAATGTCCCAAACTGAGACACGCGCGGCCGTGCCAGGGACGAGGCTGGCGCCTACGCTTATGACCTGGATCACAGCAGGGCTTTCAGGGAGTGTCATGCCCGACGACGTCATCCCGGCACGTGCCCGCGGGTTCGCGGCCGAGGCGCGCGCGGGGCGCGACCACACCCGGTCGGACGTCTCCTGCCGGCTGATGGCCTCCTGGCAGCGCAGCGAGGAGTACGGCGTCTCCCTCGACGACGTCGACCCGGTCTTCTCCGGCACGATCGACCAGAGCTCGCTGTTCTACGACAGCGGCCGCGAGGTGCTGGCCGGCCTCCACCGGACGCTGGCCGCGGAGCCCGTCAGCCTGATGTTGACCGGCGCGGACGGCTTGGTGCTCAACCGTCTCAGCGGGGACACCAGCCTCCTGCGCGCGCTGGACCGGGTACACCTCGCGCCGGGCTTCTCCTACGCCGAGCGGGTGGTGGGTACGACGGGACTCGGGCTCGCGCTGGCGGACCGCGCCCCGTCCCTGGTGCGGGCCGAGGAGCACTACGCCGTCGGGCTGTGCTGCTACACCTGCGCCGCGGCGCCGGTGCTCCACCCAGGGACCGGACGCCTCGAGGGCTCGGTCAACCTGACGACCTGGTCGGAGTCGTCGAGCAACCTGCTGCTCGCGCTGGCTGAGTCCGCCGCGCAGCACACGACGGACCTGATGCGGTTGCGGTCCGGGGGCGTCACGGGTGGCCGCCCGCGCCCACGCGGCGAGGTGTTCCGGGTGGAAAGCCCGCGCGCGGAGCCCGGGGCCGGCAGTCTGCACGACCTCTCCGGCTCCTTCCTGGCGCCGTGCGGTGTCACTGGCAGAGGCGGGCCTGCGCGACGGGCGGGTCGTGGCCTGTGTCGGCGAGCCGGGCAGCGGCCGTACGACGGCGCTCGCGCAGGCCCTGCGCCGGGCCTTTCCGCGCTACCGCATCCTGGCCGCGAGCAACCCGGCAGCGGCGGACGTCGAGCCGTGGCTGTCCCTGTGGACCCCGGAGCTGACGAAGGCGAGCACGGCGGTCATCGTGCGCGACGTCGACCTGCTCCCCCTGTGGGTGGCCGAACAGGTGCGGGACCGGGTGCTCAGGGCCCGGGTCGAGGCGCGATCGGGCGCAGCCGACCCGGCGGGCTGCCTGCCCTTCGTGATCACGGTGGAGCGGTTCGAGGATATCCCGGCCGCACTGCGCGCGATCGTTGACGGGATCGTCCCGGTCGCACCGCTGCGCCAACGGCCCGAGGACATCGGGCCGTTGGCGCGGGTGGCGGCCCTGCGGGCACGGGGCCGCGAGGTGGATCTGACCCCGGCGGCCGAACGCGCCCTGTCCGGCCATCGTTGGCCGGGCAACGTCGAGCAGCTGATGCAGGTCGTCAAGAAACTGGCTCGCCGCCACGACCCGATCGACGTCGGACACCTCCCGGCCGAGGTGCTCTCGCACGGCCGCCACCGGCTGACGCGACTGGAGACGTTCGAGCGGGACGAGATCGTGCGGGCTCTGAACGACCCGTCCCTCACCATGGCCGAGGCAGCCGAGCGGGTCGGCCTGAGCCGGTCCACGCTCTACCGGCGGATCGCCCAGTACGGCATCCGGATCAGGTAGCCGCTCAGCCCGGACTCACCGGGCCGCGACCACGTAAGGATCACTGTCACTGGAGTACTAGATCAGCACCTGGCGCTGTTTTCCGTTCCGATGTTCCTCATGCCCCGGCTAGAGGTGAGGAGGGGGGTGAACAGGAGGAGGGATGCCGCGGTGAGGCCGACGATTGCCAGGCGGGGCCCGGTGGCG
>NZ_CDWWXB010000047.1:2893-7986 GCF_977971855.1 Frankia sp. CoWAU3
TACCCGCCGCGTGGGCCGGGATCGCACTCATGATCGTGGTGTTGTTGGTGGGGGTGTAGACGCCGATGCCGAGGCCGAGCACGGCCATCGGGGGGATCAGCCAGGGTGCGGACAGTGGCACGGCGAGTGCGGCGGCGAGTGCCATCGTGCAGGTGACGGCGCCGAGCGCGTAGCGGCGGCGGTCGCTCCACCGGTCGGGTAGGACCGCCCCGGCGCCGCTGGCGGCGAGCGCGAAGCCTCCGGGCAGGGCGGTGAGGACCAGCCCGGCGTGCAGGGGGGAGGTGCCGCGGTCGGTGAGGACGACGGGGACCAGGACGAGCGGGCCGAACAGGACGAGGTAGCCGCACAGCGCGCCGACGAGTCCCCCCGCGAGGGCAGGGATGCGAAGGAGGCGCAGGTCGATCAGGGGTGCCGGCGCGCGGCGTTCCCGTTGGACGAGGCCGTAGCCGGCGAGCGGGGCGAGGATGGCGAGGATGGCGGTGGCCGCGGAGGGCAGGTTCAGGCCGGAGACGGCCGAGACGGCCAGCAGCAGGGTGGTGGTGGCGGTGGCGAGGAGGGCCAGGCCCGGCCAGTCGAAGGGGGCAGGGTCGGTGCGCTGGCGGGTGCGGGGTAGCAGGTAGTAGCCGGCGATGAGGGCGATTGTCCCGACGGGGACGTTGATGGCGAACACCCAGCGCCAGCTGAGGGTGGTGACCAGGGCTCCGCCGAGGGTGGGGCCGAGAGCGAGGCCGAGAGCCTGGGCGGCGGCCTGGACGCCCAGGGCGGCGCGCATCCTCGGGCGGGGTGCGCTGGTGGCGACAAGGGCGACGCTGTTGGCCTGCAGCATCGCGGCGCCGACGGCCTGCGCGACGCGGGAACCGATCAAAGCGGCGAAGCTGGGAGCCAGGCCACAGGCGGCCGAGGCGGCGATGAAGACGAGGAGTCCGTAGAGGTAGAACTGTTTGCGGCCGTGGGCGTCGGCGAGCCGGCCGACGGGCACCAGCAGGGCGACCAGGGTGAGCAGGTAGGCCAGGGAGACCCAGGTGACTGCAGCGAGCGGGGCGTGGAACTGTGCGCACAGCGGCCCGTAGGCCAGGGTGACGATGCTGGCGTCGAGTTGGCCCATGAACGCGCCGAAGCACACGGTGGCGACCGCCAGCCACCAGCCGCCCGGCAGGTCGCGGACCGCGCGCGGGCGGGCCCGCTCGTGGGCCAGCAGCGACATCAGGGTGTTGCGGGACGCGGAGGTACGCACGCCCGGGTCCATGGCTACCTGTTCCTCCAGCGGAAGCCGCTCACGGCAGGGCGCGGCTCCCCAGCTCTGTCTGTGACAGATAAACTCTGTTTCAGACAGAGTAGGCCGGTGCGGGGGCGAATGCCAGGCCGGCCGCTGGAGGTGGGCACGCGGCGTTGGTGGCCGGCGGTGTAGGCCGCGACGTACAGGGCGAACAGCCTTCCCCGGCGAAAGGCCCAGCGCCGGTCGGCGGCGAGCAGCAGCACGCCGAGGTCCTGAAAGTAGTTACCCACCGTCCGATCGCCTGCGCCAGCACCAGCCCGGGCGCGGCGGCGTCCGCGAAGCCGGCGGGCGTGATCCCGCAGCGGCGGCAACCGGTCCGGCACGCCTCCCGAGGAACCTGCGGTCAGGGTCCGCCGGTGGCGACGGAGGACGGGTCGGCCGGGCGGCGGTCATCGAGCTGTTCGACCAGGCGTGACAGGGCCGGCAAGGCTTCGACAATAACGGCCTGGTCGGCGGCTGCGAGCCGGCCCAGTGCGTCGCCGAGCCTGCGTTCGTGGGCCTCGCGCCACCCCTGCAGATGGCGGGTACCGGTCTCGGTCAACGACACCCGGGCCGCGCGCCGGTCGGCCGGGTCGGTGACCCGCCGCAGAAGATCCGCGTCCGACATCTGTTGCACCAGGGTGCTCACCGTATTCGGAGCCAGGTGGAGCAGGCCGGCGAGCTCGCCCACCCGCGCGCCATCGCGTTCCTGCAGGCATTGCAACAACTCCACCTGGGCCATCGGCAGGGCCTCCCACGGGTAGTCGCTGCGGATACTCGTCCGCAGCACCCGCCGAAGTCGAGTGACGACCTCGGTCAACGCCCGCGCGTCCCGCTCCAGCCGTAGCTGCACCACCACCCCGACAGGATAACTGGAAAAGGGCCGGTTTCACCGGTCGGATCAGCAGGTTCTCCACGCCGACGATCGCCTGGCGGGATCATCGCCCGCGCCGGCCACGATCCGCCCTCAGGGGACGGTCAGTACGCGGGGGCCGTCCTCGGTGATCGCGACGGTGTGCTCGGCGTGGGCGGCGCGGCTGCCGTCGGCGGTGCGCAGCGCCCAACCGTCTGGGGCCGTGCGGCAGTGGTCGCGACCGCCGGCGAGGAACATCGGCTCCAGGGCGAGGACCAGGCCGGGACGCAGCAGCATGCCCCGACCGGGCCGGCCGTCGTTGGGAACACCGGGGTCCTCGTGCATGCGCCGGCCGATGCCATGGCCGCCGAAGCCGCGCGGGATGCCGTAGCCGGCTGCCCGCCCGACCCGGCCGATGGCGTGCGCGATGTCGCCGAGGCGGCCGCCCGCGACCGCGGCGGTGATGCCGGCGGCCAGCGCGCGGCGGGTGGTCTCGACGAGGTCGGCGTCGGGGTGCCGATGCAGAAGGTGACGGCCGCGTCGCCGACCCAGCCGTCGAGCTCGGCGCCGCAGTCGACGCTGAGCAGGTCGCCGTCGCGCAGCGGGGTGCCGTCCGGGATGCCGTGCACGACCGTGTCGTTGACCGAGGTGCAGATGACCGCGGGGAACGGGGTCGGGGCGAAGGGCGGCTGGTAGTGCAGGAAGGCCGGCTCGGCCCCGGCGTCGCGGATCACCGCGTGTGCGGTGTCGTCGAGCTCGCGCAGGGTGACGCCGGCTGCGGCGGTGGCGCGTACCGCCGCGAGGGCGCGGGCGACGACCGCCCCGGCCGCGGCCATCGCCTCGATCGCCGTGCCCGACTTCAGTTCGACCATGGGTTGCTCCGTCGCCCGCCGTCGGTGCCGTCCCCCGCCGCCGGTCCCGCGGGAGACGAGGCCCAGACCCCACCGCAGGCCTCGCCCGCCCCTGCTCGGCCGGCGGGCTCGGACCCGCACCCGTGACCAATTCTTATACCGTTATTAGTATCACGGTTGTGGTGCGGAGTCGGGTAGGGGCATGCCGGTACTACCATCATGGCCATGGTGCGGACGCCGTTGACCCGGCTGGAACGCGAACGCGGGGAGCGGTTGGGCGCCCTGCTGCGCACCGCCCGGGGGGACCGCAGCATGGTCGAGGTCGCCGCGGCGGCCGGGCTGTCGGCGGAGACGCTGCGCAAGATCGAGGCGGGCCGGATCGCGACCCCGGCGTTCTTCACCGTCGCCGCGCTGGCGCGGGTCCTCGGCCTGTCCCTGGACCTGATCGCGGACGCCTGCGCCGATGCGGCGATCCCGTCTGGCGTCGCATGGGGCTGAGAAACCTCGGGAAGAAAGATTCGTGTTTGTCCTCCGTTCGGCTGAGTCGCTGAAGATTACCGGTGGCGGGGAGCCACACGGCACGACCGTGGACGCGGGGCGTATCACCCGGAGAACACGCGATCCCCGGCTCCGGTAGGTCAAAGCTGATGAGACGTCAAGGTCGCCGGCCGGTGGACCCGGTATTGAGCAGCGTTTCCCGGACTGTCTGCAGGAAGTGGGCTGGGCCGGCCTGGTCTGTCCAGCTGTCGTGGTAGGCCAGGGGAATGGGCGAGTTGCCGAGGTAGGTGGCGCGTAGGGCACGGGTGACCAGCGTCCCGGCACCGGCGCCGGCCGCGGCGGCTACGGTGTCGGCGGCGAGCTCCGTTTCTGTGCCGCCGGTGTAGGTGTAGGTGATGACGATGTGGACAGTGCCGTCGGCCGGGTCGGCGCTTATGGCGGGGTCGGTGGTCATCTGCCAGATGACTCCGGGCTCGTTGCGGGTGACCGTCCACTCGACCTCGACGGTCGTGTCCGGGGCGACCTCGATGACGTCGACGAACCGTGCCCCCACCGGCACCGGGCGGTCGGTGTTCTCCCCGCGGACCGCCTTCGTCGCAGCGAAGGTGCCGACCCAGTGGTCGGGAGTTGCCATGAAGGCGTAAATCTCCGCTGCGGACAACCGAGCGCAGCGCGCCGAGAATGGCCAGGTTCTGAACAGCTGCTCTGAACGGTTGTCCTGAGGGCAGTGGGGTGACCGCGTAGTACGTCAACAACACCAGCGGCGCGAGCCGATGCTGATCAAAGGTGGTCCGCTCGACCACCCAGCCGACCTGGTCCGCGGTCACGCGGAAGCGCCGCCATCCCGATCCGGCGTGCCATGCCGGGCGATCGCGACCGTCGCCCGCCGGCCGGCGCGTTTGGGTACGAGCAGGACCGGCTGTGGCATGGCCGTTGCCGGGGGCAGGGTGGCCGTTGCCGGGGACGGGGGGACAGCGAAGGGAATCAGACAGGCAGCCTCGGCGACGCTCGGGGTGCCGAGCGCGGCGTGGGCGGCGGCACCGGGATGGGGCACGTCGACGGTGGCGAGCAGGGCGGCGGGATGGCCCACCAGCGGCCAGCCGTGGTGGCGGGCGGCGGCGACGACGCCCGGTTCGTCCCGGCGGGCCTCGACCGTCGCCATCCGGCGCACCGCGCTCGCCGGCGCCGCGAGGTCGTGCAGCGCCGCCTCGACCAGCTCCAGGATCTCTGCCGCCGTCACCCCGGGCCGTGCGCCGACACCGACGACCAGCCTCCCGTCCCCCGGTTCCGCTCCGGTCACGCCGCGCCGGGCTGGATCCGGCCGGGTGGGCCGGCGGGCTTCAGGGCGCGGGGTGCGGCGCCGGCGGTGTCCCGGCCGTCCTCCCGGCGGGCTGCGCGGGCGGCGGCGAGCAGGCGGGTGGCGGCGCCGGGCCGTCCAGCCCAGTGCAGATGCAGGTAGGAGGCGTGCACCCGGCGGTACACGAACCCCTCGGACATCCACGGCGACGCCGCCTGCTGCCCGCTGCGCCGGCCACCACCCGCCACGCGTCCCGGTGCGGGTCGGGGCGCGGTTTCGGGTACCGGCAGCCACCACGCCGCCACCCCCGACGGCCCGGGGGGCGGGCCTGCGGCGCCG
>NZ_CDWWXB010000047.1:8188-12869 GCF_977971855.1 Frankia sp. CoWAU3
TGCGACCCACGGTCGCCGTCCCCCGACGGCCCGGGGGGCGGGCCGCGGCGCCGTGGGCGGGGGACGGCGACCGTGGGTCGCACGGCGCCCGGCCGGGTGGGGGCCGTAGGACCGTACGGTGGAACTCGTGGGCGTGCACGGTGGTCCCGGCCGCCGCCAGGGGGCTGTCCGCAGCGGCGATCGCGCTGCGGTAGCCGAGGGTGAGCCGCGGGCCCATCACCGCCTCCACGTCGAGAACCCCGCACATCGGCGCGCCGTCCAGGGTGCGGGCCAGGTAGAGCAGTCCGGCGCACTCGGCTGCGACCGGCCCGCCGCGGGCGGCGAACGCGGCGACCTCGGCGCGTAACCGGGCGTTGTCGGCGAGCGCGGCGACGTGCTCCTCGGGGAAACCACCGCCGATGATCAGGGCGTCGGTTCCCGGTGGCAGCGTCTCGTCGCGCAGCGGGTCGACGGGGACGACGTCGGCGCCCGCGGCGGTGAGCAGCTCGATGTGTTCGGGGTAGCCGAAGGTGAACGCGGCTCCCCCGGCGACCGCGACCCGCGGGGGCCGGTCGGGCATCTCGGGCATCGCCGGGTCCGCTGTGGTGACCGCTGCCGGTCCGGCCGCGGCGAGCACGGTGGCCGGCTCCCAACGCGCGACGCGCAACGGCGGCGCGGTGCGTGCCACCCGCAGCAGGGCGTCGAGGTCGCAGGCGGATCCGACCAGCGCGCCGAGCCGGTCGACGGCGGCGACGGCGGCGGGTCTGCGTTCCGCCGCCGGCACCAGACCGAGATGCCGCGAGGGGGTGTGGACGGCCTGTTCCCGCGGCAGCGCGCCGAGCACGGGCACGGCGATGTCGTCGAGTGCCTCGGTGAGCAGGTCGCGGTGACGGGGGGAACCGACCCGGTTGAGGATCACCCCGGCCAGGCGGATCCGCCGGTCGAATCCGCGGAACCCGGCGACGAGCGCGGCGATCGAGCGGGCGGCGCCGGAGACGTCGACGACGAGCACGACGGGGGCGTCGAGCAGCCGGGCGACGTGCGCGGTGGAGGCATGGTCGGCCTGCTCACCGGGACCGGGACGGGCCACCCCGTCGAACAGGCCCATCACCCCTTCGACGACGGCGAGGTCCGCGCCGCGGGCCCCGTGGGCGAACAGCGCGGCGATGCGCGCCGCGCCGCAGAGCACCGCGTCAAGGTTACGGCCCGGCCGGCCGCAGGCCAGCGCGTGGTAGCTGGGATCGATGTAGTCCGGGCCGACCTTGTGCGGGGAGACGTGCAGGCCGCGGGCGGTGAACGCGGCCATCAGCCCGGTGGTCACCGTCGTCTTGCCGGCGCCGCTGGCCGGGGCGGCGAGAACCAGCCGGGGAATGTCGATCTCCGCCCGGGGCTCGCTCACCACTCGATGCCCCGCTGCCCCTTTTGCCCGGTGTCCATGGGATGGCGGACCTTGGTCATCTCGGTGACGAGGTCGGCGGCGTCGAGCAGCTCCCGGGGGGCGCGCCGCCCGGTGACGACGACATGCTGGCGGCCGGGGCGGGAACGCAGGACCTCGACGACCTCGTTGACGTCGAGCCATCCCCAGCGCAACGGGTAGGTCAGTTCGTCGAGCACGTACAGCCGGTAGGTCTGGGCGGTGAGGTCCCGGGTGATCTGCGCCCAGCCCTCCCGGGCAGCGGCACCCGGGTCGCCGTCCGGGTCGACCCGTTCGCGCACCCAGCTCCAGCCCGCGCCCATCTTGTGCCAGGTGACCGGGCCGCCCTGGCCGGAGTCGGCGAGGACGTGCAGCGCGCGTTCCTCGCCGATGCGCCACTTCGCGGACTTGACGAACTGGAACACTCCGACCGGCCAGCCCTGTGACCAGGCGCGCAACGCCAGACCGAACGCGGCCGTCGACTTCCCCTTGCCGTTGCCGGTGTGAACCATCAGCAGCGGCCGGTCGCGGCGCTGGCGGGTGGTCAGCCCGTCGTCGGGGACGGTCTCGGGCTGTCCCTGCGGCGTCAACAGGCCACCTTTCCGGACGTCGCGCGGGGCGTCGTGCGGGGAGTGAGATGGTGCAGGGCGTCCAGCGGGATCGTGACGCCGCCGAGGGCGCCCGCGAGCCGCTGGGCCAGGCCCAAGCGCAGGAAACCGTTCTCGCAGTCGACGACGACGCTGCTCAACTCACCCCGGCCGCCGCCACGCCCCCCGGTACCGGCCGGCCCGCCCGTCGCCGGTCCGGCCGCGCCACCGGCGGCGCGCACCAGCGCGCGGGCCACCGGCAGCGGGTCGCCCCCGGCGGTCGCCCGGCCGTCGGTGACGACCACGAGCAGGGCCCGCCGCGTCGGATCACGGCGCCGTTCGGCGCGCAGGACCTCACCGGCGAGGCCCAGCCCGGCGGCCAGCGGGGTCCGCCCGCCGGTGGGCAGCGCGCGCAACCGGGCCGCGCCCACCTCCACGCTCGAGGTCGGCGCGAGCACCACCTCCGCTCCCGACCCCCGGAAAGTGATCATCCCGATCCGGTCGCGGCGCTGGTAGGCGTCGACGAGCAGGGCCAGCACGGCCGTGGTGACCAGGGTCATCCGCGCGCGGGCGGCCATCGACCCGCTGGCATCGACGACGAACAGCACCAGGTTGCCCTCCCGGCCGACGCGCACGGCGCCACGGCGGTCCGCCGGGACCAACACGAGGCCGGGTCCGCACCGGCCGCGGGCGGCCTGGAACGGGGCGGCGGCGAGCAGGGTCGCCGGCAGATGCAGGCCGGGTGCGTCCGCGGCGGTGGTGACGAGCGCGCCGCGGCTGCCGCGGGCCGGGGATCGACGTCCGGTGGCTCCCGAGGAGGTTCCGAGGCCGGCGACGGTGAGCAGCCGCGGCCGGCTCGCCGCCGCCGGTGCGCCGGCGAGCCGGGTCGAGGCCGCCGTCGCGGTCGAAGACGCCGACGGGGACGGTCGTGCCGACCACCGGTCCCCGTCATCCCCGCCGTTCCCCGCGCCGCGGTTCCCGTCCCCCGCACCGTCGCCGCCGTGGGAACCGCCGTCACCACGGGGCGCGCCCCCCGAACCGCCGCCGTCGGGCGGGTCGTCATCGGGGCGTGCATCGTTCACCGGTACCCCGGATTCCCCGGCACCGGATCCGCCGGCTTCACATTCGCCGGCCTCGCGTTCGGCCCCGACGCGCTCGTCGAGAGCGGCCAGGGCCTCGTCGAGGACGGCGTCGAGGGTCTCGTCGTCCATTCCGGGGGCGTCGAACGGGCCGCGGCGGCGGCGATGCGGTAGCGCGAGACGGGCACCGGTACGGATGTCGGCGGCGAGCACCGTGGCGCGCCCCGCCCACGCGGCGAGTGCCATCGCGGTCTTGGCCAGCACCACGTCGGCGCGCATGCCGTCGACGTCGCAGCCGGCGCAGATGGCGGTGACAGCCCGCAGCGCCGCGTCGGTGAGCCGGACCGTGCCGAGCCGGCCGCGGGCGGCGACGACCCGGGCCGCGAGTTCCGCCTCCGCGTCCGCCCAGGTCGCGGCGAACCCGGCCGGGTCGGCTTCGAACGCCAGCCGGCGGCGGACGACCTCCGCGCGCACCGCCGGGTCACGGCTGGCCGCGACGTGCACGGTCAGCCCGAACCGGTCGAGCAGCTGCGGACGCAGCTCGCCCTCCTCCGGGTTCATCGTCCCGACCAGCAGGAACACCGCCGGATGGCGCACCGACACCCCGTCGCGTTCGACGTGGGCGACCCCGAAGGCGGCGGCGTCGAGAAGCAGGTCAACGAGATGGTCCCCCAGCAGGTTGACCTCGTCGACGTAGAGCAGCCCGCGGTGGGCGGCGGCGAGCAGACCCGGGCGCAGAACGCTGACCCCGTCGGCCAACGCCCGGTCCAGGTCGAGGGAACCGGTTAGCCGGTCTTCGGAGGCGCCCACGGGTAGTTCCACCAGCCGGGCCGGACGGGTCAGTGACGGCGACGGCGCGGGATGCGGGCCGTCGGGGCAGTCCGGTGACGGCGCGTCGGGCGCGCAGGAGAACCGGCAGCCCTCCATGACCGTCACCGGGGGCAGCAGGGCGGCCAGGCCGCGCACGGCGGTGGACTTGGCGGTGCCCTTCTCCCCACGCACGAGGATTCCGCCCAGCGTGGGGGAGACCGCGTTGAGCAGCAGGGCCAGGCGCAGGTCGTCCATGCCGACCACCGCCGACAGCGGGAAGCTCACCACGGTGTCGACGCCGTCGAGGCAAGCGGGTGTCGCCGGTGCGTCGTGTGCACCGGCTGCGGCTGACAGGATCGACAGGATCGACAGGACGGATACCACGGATGCCGATGCGGCGCGTGCGGTCGATGTGGCAGTGGTACGGGCATGCCGGGGTCCTCCCAGGGTCCTCGCCCATGGTCATCATGGCGACGGCCGGAGTATCCTGGCTCCCGGATCGACGCGCACCTTCGGCCTTCCAGCCGCCGCTGCGGCCGTGGCCCGTCGCCCCGCCGGGGCGGCTCGGGGTTCCTCTCCGGACCCCTGGTCGGGCGATCGCCGGGCACGCCCGCCTCCTCGTCGGCGAGCCTGCCCAGGAAGGGTGCGCTTCCCGGTGACAGTGGCGGGACCGCGCCGGACTCGCACCGGCTTCCTCCCCCTGCTGTCGCGTCTGTCAGCATGACATATCCGTCGGCGACCAGTACGTCGTCTCGACGACCAGGACGTCGAGACGACGTACTGGTCGCCGACGGATATGTCATGCTGACAGA
>NZ_CDWWXB010000047.1:13058-17222 GCF_977971855.1 Frankia sp. CoWAU3
CCCTCCCACCCAGATGACCACTGGGTGCTGACCGCTGACCGCTGACCAGACGCCCTGTGCTCGTTGAACCGGCACTGGTCGTGGGCGAGGATCGCGGGCGAACTGGTATCCCGGCCAGCCCGAGGCCGGTGGACACGGGGGTGGCGACGTCATCCTCCGCGGTCGCGTCTGTCAGAATGATGTCTCCCGTCGACGTTCAGAAGGGCACACACCTTGCCCGACGATCTCGATCCCGCCGCGGGAATCACCGGGGACGCCCGCGGCCGGCTGCGTGCCGACTGCGGGCGCTGTTTCGCGCTGTGCTGCGTGGCACCGGCGTTCTCCGCCTCGGTGGACTTCGCGATTGACAAACCCGCCGGCACGGCCTGCCCCAACCTGAACGCGGGCTTCCGCTGTGCCGTCCACGAGCAGCTGCGGCCGCGGGGGTTCCGCGGCTGCGCCGTGTATGACTGCTTCGGCGCCGGGCAGCAGGTCTGCCAGGTCACCTACGGCGGGCGGGACTGGCGGGCGGCCCCGGACAGTGCCCGGCAGATGTTCGATGTCTTCGCGGTCATGCGGACGCTGCACGAGCTGCTGTGGTATCTGAGCGAGGCGCTGAGCCGCCCCGCTGCACGCCGAGCTGCATGACGCCCGCGCCCGCACCATGCTGCTGACCTGCGCCGACGCCGACACGCTGCTCGCCGTGGACGTCCCCGCGCTGCGTCAGGCGGTCCATCTGCTGTTGCTGCAGGCCAGCGACCTGGTCCGCGCCGAGCTGCCGGGCGGTGCCGGGAACAGGCGTCCCCGGCGGCGCCCCCGCGGCGCCGACCTGCTCGGCGCGAACCTCGCCGGGGCGGACCTGCGCGGCGCGGCGCTGCAGGGAACCCTCCTGATCGGCGCGGATCTGCGCGGCGCTGACCTGCGCGACACCGACCTGCACGGCGCCACGTCGTTCAGGCCCAGCTCGACGCCGCCCGCGGGGACGCCACCACGGCGCTGCCCCCGGCTCTGACCCGTCCCGTGCACTGGACGCGCACGGCGGACCCGACGCGGCCGGACCCCAGAACGCACCCCGTGGCGGGCTCGGGCCCCGGGCCCGGGACGGTGCCGATCCCCTCGTCGTCGCCCAGCGCGGCCCGGCCGCGGCGGTCGCCGCGTTCCCCTCGGTCGCCTCGTTCCCCACGCCGCCGCTGACCGGCGGACCAGTCGTCGCCGGCGCCGGGTCCGATCCCCCGGTCGGGTCACGGCGCGGAAATCACGTCTTCACCGGCGGGATGGCGCGTCAGGATGGGACCATGGCACGCGAGGATACCGGCGACATCCGGCAGGACCCGGAACGGGACGCCTGCATCACCGCCACGAGCATGTTCGTGGGCATCACCGGGACCACCGACATCGGCAGAGGAATCGACCCGGAATCGCTGCAGGAGGTCCTGCGGCGGGCGTTCACCCTCGTGCGCACCATCGTCTCCACGCATGGCGGCTCGGTCGAGAGATTCATCGGGGACGCCGCGTTCGCGGTGTTCGGCGTTCCCGAGCCGCACGTGGACGGCGCGCAGCGCGCCGTCCACGCCGCCCTTGAGATTCGGGCCGCGACGGAGGCGCTCAACACCGAACGGCACCACAACCGGGACCTGAGGCTGCGCGTGCGGATCGGGATCAACACCGGCGAGGTCACCGTCGCCGGTGGCGGCGTGAGTGCCGGTGGCGTCAGTGGCGACCCGGTGAACGTCGCCTCCCGGTTGGAACACGCCGCGCCCGCCGGCGAGATCTTCATCGGCGGCACCACTTATCATCTCGTCCGGGACAGCGTCACCGCGAGCGAGGCGGATCCCCTCGTCGTGCAGGGCAGGCCCGTCCCGTTGCGTGTGCACCGGCTGATCGGACTGGCCGCTCCGTCGCCGGCCGCCTGAGCACTACCGGCCGCCGCCGGTGCCCCGGCCCCGGATCCGGATCCGTGGGCGAGCGGGACGAAGGGCGGTGCGGGACTGTCAGCGGCGCCGGACGCGACGTGAACCGGTCCGCGGGATGGCGGCCGGTTGGGGGCCGCGGCCCAGCCCGCCGTGGCGGACCTGCATGTGGGTGGCGAGCAGATGGGACGCCTCGGCCTTGGTGGCGACCCGGTCCGAGGTGATACCGCAGTACGTGCAGGTGTATCTGGCCATCATGAGGTCCCTTCGGATGCTCGGGTAGGGCCAGAATGCGGCAATGCCGCGACAGACGCATCACATTCCCAGTTCGCATACCTATCTGAGACGCTAATCTTCCACGTGTTTGCATGTCAATCTGGTACGCCCATAAGGTGGGTGGATGCCCCGCCCGCCGTGGACGCAGGCTCACCATGAGCTCATGGCCGCCCTGTCCGCCTCGGTCGACGCTGCCTGCGAGGCGGAGGAAAGAATGTGGGAGGCCGCCGCGCCGCCCGCGCCGGCGGAGTGCCGATCGACCTGGTGGCCGCGCTCACCCGACGCGGACGGACCACCGTCTACCGCCATCTCCCCCTTGGACAGGATCTCGGCGACGCCTGAACGCGCACCGCTTCGCCGGCGGTGGCCAGCAGTCGGCTGTCCGGGGCGAAGGCCACCTCGCGCACCGGCCCGACCCGCACCTGCATGCCGGGGACGCCGCGTGCGCGGTCCCGTCCACGCCGGATCCCAGGCCGGTCGGGTTCGGTCCAGGCCGGTCGGGTTCACAGCCCGACGTGGCCGGAGGGGTTGTCGCGGTCGAACAGCCGTCCGGCGCGGACGTAGCCGTCGAGCGACGCTGAGGAGCGCCACCGGCCCTGGCGCATGATCGACCGGTCGGCGACACCGGCGCGGGCGGCGGCGGTGGCGAACCCGGAGCGCAGCGAATGCCCGGCGAAGTCGGCCGGGTCGAGTCCGGCGGCGGCCACCCGGCGCTGCACGATTCGGGCCACCGAGCCCGGGTAGAGCCGCCCCGGCGCGACCTGCCCGTGCCGGTTGACCGCGCGGAACGCCGGCCCGTCGGTCAGCGCGGCGGCGTCCACCCAGGCCCGCCAGGCCCGCACCGGGCAGGTCGGCCGGTAGGAGCCGTAGGCGACGCCGACCAGGGCACCGGCGGCCTCCTGGTCGGTCTTCGACGCCCGGATCGTCAGGACGACTCCGTCGGGGGTCTCGAGCAGGTCGGCGACGTCGAGGCCGACGAGTTCGGAGCGGCGCAGGCAGCCGGCGAATCCGATCAGCAGCAGGGCCCGGTCGCGGACGTCGGCGAGGTCGTCGTCGCGCAGCCCGGCGACGACCCGGGCCAGCAGGGAGGTGTCCAGCGCGGCCTTGCGGTTCGGGCGGACCCCGCGGGTGCGGCGGATACCGTCCCAGACGGCGCAGACCTCCGGTGCGCTCGCCGGGTTGGGATGGCGACCGAGCTGGTGGGAGACGGAGATCGCGGCGAGCCGGCGGCGGATCGTCGAGGGCTTGTACCCGGCGTCGGCGAGCGTGGCGAGGTAACCCGCGACCGTCGCCGGGGTCGCCGGCAGCGGGCACAGCGGCACCGTCTGACGTTCACACCAGGCCCGGAACTGACGCAGGTCACTGTCGTAGGCCCGCCAGGTCGCCGTGGAACGCGCGGCGCGGGCGTAGTCCCCTACCCGAGCAAGCAGATCGGCGGTGAGCTGTCCATCGGTGCCCGGCGCCAGGACCGGCACCGGCGGCTGTGCCGCGCCGGCGGAGCCGGCCGGTAACGCACGGGGGCCGGCGATCGGCCTGGTGGTCTCGTCGTTCACCGCCGGGGCGTCCGGGCATCCTGGGGCATCGAGATCCACCCTAGTCCGCCGCGACTCGCCCGGCCTCGCCGCGGGAAACGCTCAGCGGGCCTCGGCGGACCGGTTCCCGGATCCACCCGTGGCCGGCGTGGCCGGCTCGGCCGACGGCCGACGGCCGACGGCGGAGTGTGGGGTGCGGCGGGCGCGGGGCCGGTGACCTGGGTGGGCGCCGCGGCAACGGTCGCGGTAGGGGCCGGCGCCTCGTCGTCGTGCAGGCCCTTGATCTCGGACTTGAAGATCCGCAGGGAGCGGCCCAGGGAACGGGCGGCGTCGGGCAGCCGCTTCGAGCCGAACAGGACGACGACGACCAGGATGATGATGATCAGTTCGGGAGCGCCGATGTCACCCACGGGAACCATCCTTCGGACGGGATCCGACGCACGGTCGGTCTGGTCCACATGTTACGA
>NZ_CDWWXB010000047.1:17798-21191 GCF_977971855.1 Frankia sp. CoWAU3
CCCGGTCCGGGAGGGCGCTCGACGGGCATCTCGACAGTCATCTCAACGGGCAGGCTGTCCGCAGGACGACGTTTCGGATGTTGTTGGATGTTGTTTGACGAACCGGGTCGGTCGGGTATACGGCGGACGTCCTACTCCTCGATCATCGGTCGGTCATGATCATAGGTCGGCCATCGATGATCATTATTGGTCGGAGGTCTTCCATGGTCTGGACCCTCGTCAGTTGGATGCTGCTTGGTCTCGTTGCCGGCGCGGTCGCGCGCCTGCTCGTGCCCGGACCCGATCCGATGAGTATCCCTGCGACGATCCTGCTCGGCATCGTCGGCTCGTTCGTCGGCGGTTTCCTCGGCTACGTCCTGTTCAACCGTGATCTCAGCGAGGGCGCGCTGCAACCGTCCGGCATCGTCGGCTCGATCATCGGGGGTATCGTCGTGCTGCTGGTGTGGCGGGCGGTGGGCCGCCGCCGTACGTTGCACCGCTGACGCCCGTCCCCGAGGTCGCCTCACGGCCGCCCGGTGCGGTGGGTTGACGCGGCGATAACCGGCGGAACCCACCCGCACCGGATCCGGGGGAACGCACATGGCGGGGACCGCAGGGAGCACCGTGCCCGGGATCGTGGGGGCGCGCCTGTGCGCGCTCCTCGTGCGGGTTCTGCTGGGCGTGCCGGCGGTGGGGCTGCTCGCCGTCGCCTGCGGCCCGGACACCCCGGGCGGCCCGACTCCCGCGCACAGCCCGAGCCCCAGCCCCGAGGCGGCACACAGCCCCGAGGCGACACACAGCCCGCGGGCCGCCGGTGCCAGCACGCCCTACTGCGGCCCGAGCCGCTACGTCGAGGAGATCGTCGTGCAGCAGTGGGCGGACGGCCGGTTTCGCATCCAGGTGCGGCCCACCCCCGAGGGGCGGCGCGCCGGGGACCCCGGCCAGGTTGCCGCCGAGATCTGGCAGGCCGTGCAGGGGTGTGTGACGGGCCTGCGCGGCGAGGTTGCCGACAGTCTGCGTGACCAGCTGGCGTGCCATCAGAACTTCGCGCAGCTACCGGCGCTGAACGGCGGGAAGGGCTTCGCCACCGGCGAGACCTACGACCTGGAAAGCTGGCGGCCGGCGCCGCGTCCCGGCGGCATCCGGACATGGATCTCCACCCGCTGCGGGAACACCCTCGGCACCGATCCCCCCGGGCCACCGGCCAGGATCTACCGGCCGGACGGCGTACGCCCCCAGCGGACGGTCTCCGGCGAGCAGGCCTGACGGCGGGTTGACGACTTGGCGCACGAGCCCGTGTGATCAGTCCCCACGTGATACTGCTGATGTCAGTTCCTCGGGGTCCAGCGGCGTCCGAGTGCGGCCAGGAGCCTGTCCTGGGGTGGGCTGTCGGCGGGCGCGGGCTGGGCGGCGGCATACATGCCGGTCGCGGCGAGCTGGCCACCGAGTGCTTCGACGGCGGGGAGCGTCGCGGTCACCGTGTCGGGATCGAGCTGGACGGTCTGCCCGATGGTGGTGGCCAGATCCCAGGCGTGGACGAGGGGCTCGATGACGGCGACGGTGAGGACCTCGTCCACGGTCCTGGCGCCCAGGGGGGTGTCCACGACGGTGGCCGGGTCCAGGGCCGCGAGGGTGCGTTCGGTGTTCTGGTGGGTGCGCTGCCAGGATGCGCCCGGATCGGGGCCGGCGAGGGCGGTGAGGAGGGCGGGATCGGTGACGGGCGGGCGGGGGCCGTGCCCGGTGAGCAGGCTGACGATCTGCTGCTGGCCGTCGATGACGTGGCCGGTCAACTGCCGCCCGGTCCACACCGGGCAGAGGGACGGGGCGTCCCACCGGTCGGCGGGCACGCGAGTGACGGCACGCGAGTGACGATGGTGGTGAACGTGTCGAGCGCACGGCGGTAGCACTGCAAGGAACGGGTCATGACTCCTTCTGCGGGGTGAGCAGGGGACCGAGCGTCCGCCAGGCGGCGTCGGCCAGGTCGTCGGCGACGAGCGTCGGGGAGCCCGCGGGGCGGGCGAGCCAGTGGCGGCTGTATTCCTGGGCGGGGCCGATCCACAGCGCGACGACGACCGCCAGGTCGGGCCGGTCGGACCAGCCGTGGCCACGCAGCCAGTCGGCCACCGCGGCGAAGAAGCCGCGGTTGTCCGCGGCGGTGCGCTCATCGATCGTGCCGCGCAGGACATCGACCGGCGCGGTCAGCAGCAGTCGGGCCAGCCGCGGATGCTCTTCCACCCACCGCAGATGGCGGGTGACCAGGCGGGTCACGCCATCACGGGGCCCGGTCGAGGTGTGCAGCTCACCCCACAGCGCGCCCTGATGATCGGCAAGACCCGCACCCACCACGGCCGCGGCCAGGTCCCCCCGGGTGGGGAAGCAGTGAAACAGGCTGCCGTTACTGACACCGGCCCGACGCCGAACCGCCTGCATGGACGTGGCCTCCCAGCCCTGCTCCAGCACGCAGGCCACGGCCGCGTCCACCAGCCGGGCCCGACTGGGCGCTACCCCGACACCTCCCATAGAGCACCACTCTAGAGTAACACTCTATACGGACGTCCCGCGATCCTACCGGGACTCTCCGTACGGACGAGCCTCGGTAGGATCGCCGGCCATGGACGCGGGCGTGGGAAACACGTTGATCTCCATCCCGCCGGGGCGGGTGACGCTGTCCGACCGGCGAACGCAGCGCAGCTGGTCGGTCGAGCTCGCGCCGTACTGTCTCGCGGCGTTTCCGGTCACCCAGGAGCAGTACGCGGCGGTCGGCGGCCAGCGGCCGAGTTCGGCCCACGGGGACCGGTTGCCCGTCGAGGGGGTTTCCTGGTGGGACGCGGTCCGGTGTCGAGGGGGTTTCCTGGTGGGACGCGGTCCGGTTCTGCAACGCCCTGTCCCACCGCGACGGGATGGCGCCCGCGTACCGTGTCCAGGCCGACGGCGAGGGTGTCGAGTGGGACACCCGCGCCGAGGGGTACCGGCTGCCGACCGAGGCTGAGTGGGAGTACGCCGCCCGAGCCGGCACGAGCGGCCCGCGGTACGGGCCGCTCGACGACATTGCCTGGTACCGCGGCAACTCCCACGGGCGAATCCATGACGTGGGCGGCAAACAGCCCAACTCCTGGGGCCTGTACGACATGCTGGGCAACGTGTGGGACTGGTGCTGGGACCTGTACAACACCGAGGTCTACGGCACCTATCGGGTGCTGCGGGGCGGCGGGTGGTTCGACGAGCACTGGAGCTGCCGGGCCTCCGTACGCCGCCGCGGCCACCCGGCCTTCCACCTCGACGACGTGGGGTTCCGCGTCGCGCGTTGCGCCGTGCCCTGACCCACGTCGCATCCGTGCTCACGCACCGGTCCGTGTTGCCCGCCGGACGAGAGCGATCCTGATCGGGTGGGGCCTGATCAGGTGGGGTCGGGGC
>NZ_CDWWXB010000048.1:0-4902 GCF_977971855.1 Frankia sp. CoWAU3
TCTAGGAAACTCCCGCTAGAGCCGGTAGGACTGATAGTAGAGCGACTTCACCACGTCGCCGAAGTGAGTTCCGTACAGCTTGTCGTTGACTCCGGCATAGGCGTAGCTGACCACCCCGTCGACCCAGCCGTGCCCGGAACCGAGCCGGCCGAGGCCGGTGAGTAGTGGCCCGCCGCTGGCGCCGGCCGTCATGCGGCAGGCGACGCCGATCGACGGGCTGCCGTAGGGGTCGCCGAAGCCGGAGCCGGCGCAGTAGACGAGTTGGCTGCCGTCGTAGGGGGGCAGCCGCGGGTAGCCGAAGGTGTACTGCGGATACGTCCCCGGAAGATCGAAGGCTATGCCCTGGGATCCGACCGTGTCCTCGAGATGACGGCCGCGGGACGGGGACGGGTTGAACAGGGCGAAGCCGGTGTCGACGTCGAAGTCGCCCTGGCGGGCCCACCCGGACGTCACGGTAAGCCGGCGGGCGGTCCAGATGCCGTAGGGCATCGCGCCGTTGTCGAACCCGGGGATGAAGATGACGTTCCGCGCGAACTGTTCCCCGCTACCGCCGTGCACGCAGTGCCCCGCGGTGACCACGAGGTCACGGCTGGGGCTGGACACGACGCTCGCGGAGCAGGCGTAGTCACTGCCGCCGATGGTGGCGAACAACCGGCCGGTGGTCGTGGTAACCAGCCCGCCCCGGGTGTAGGGCGTTCCGGCGCTCGGGGGCGGGGGAGCGTCGCTCGCGGCCGTTTCGGAGTCGCCGACGGCAGGCGGGGCCGGCCCGGGACTGAGGGGGGCGGTATCGGCATGGTCGTTCGTGCGGGCCCCGAAGGCTCGGGCCCGCCGCTGCGCGCTCCAGTACCGTTCGACCTCGCGCTGCTCGGCGAGGGTCACCGCCCCCGGCGCCGAGAGGAGCTGTCCCGCGGTGGATCCCGGGTACGTGGCGGCGATCGGCGCGTCCCCTCGCCCGGTGGCCGACGCCGCCTGGGCGGGGCTGGCGGGAAGGGCTGCGGGTGCCAGCGCGACGCCCGCCGTCAGCAGGATCGCGACGGTGAGCCTCGATCGCGCCGGCGGGCGTGGGCGGGCCCGGGTGGCGCCGGGTACATCCGCCGGCGGGAGTGGTCGGAGGCGTGCCGCGTCCGCCTGTCGCTCGCACTCCTGGTCTGCACTCCGTGACGTCACGACAGCGAAGAGTAGCAGTACTGTCGCCTTCTGTGGCGGCTTGCGGGCGTTGTGGGACGGGTGGGTCGGCGGGCAGCGCCTCCCGCCCTCGTCGCCCCCTCTCCATGGGCCGGTTGGAGAGGGCTGTAGGGGTAAGACGGCTAGGTGCTAGATAGTCCGGAAGAAACGGTACCTATCAACCCGTATCATTCAAGCCATATCATCGAGACCATGGCTGGAATCGCGCTGACGCCGGTGTCGTATCTGGTCCTGGGGGAGGTGGCGCGGCGTGGCAGCGCCACTCCGTACGAGCTCAAGGTCGCGGTTGCCGGCTCGATCGGTAACTTCTGGTCGTTTCCGCACGCCCAGCTCTACAAGGAGCCGCCCCGCCTTGCCGCGGCCGGACTCCTCTCGGAGGAACGGGAGGAGTCCGGCCGCAGGCGGCGGATCTTTCGCCTGACCGACGCCGGCCGGAGCAGGTTGGCCGCGTGGCTCGCCGTCCCGGAGGCCGGGCGCACCGAGCTGCGCGATCCCGGCCTGCTCAAGCTGGCATTCGCCGATCTGGGCCGGCCGGGTGATGTCAGCCGGCTCGCGCGGGCCCAGGCGGCGGCGCATCGCGCTCACCTGGAGGTGTACCGCTCCCTGACCGCGCTGCCCGCGGGTGCCCTGGCCTGGTCGCTGCGCCGGACCCTCGATCTCGGGCT
Organism: Frankia sp. CoWAU3; assembly: GCF_977971855.1. Lineage (NCBI taxonomy): Bacteria > Bacillati > Actinomycetota > Actinomycetes > Frankiales > Frankiaceae > Frankia > Frankia sp. CoWAU3. The sequence goes on from NZ_CDWWXB010000048.1 coordinate 1,851, forward strand.
CGGCTACGAGGAGCTCGCGGTCGAGTTCTGGGAACGCCTCGCCGCCGAGCCGGGCGGGGTGGCGCGGCGGTCAGCGGACGGTGCGGTGCCTGCCCCGGGCCCGCAGGTAGTCCCGGATGACGTAGTTGCCAAGGGCGGCGGGATCGGGTGAGAGAACCCGCCCGCCGTTGCGTCTGGCTATCTCCTCGACGAACTGCACCAGCCGTGGCTCGTCGTCGAGCATGAACACGTTGACGGTCACGCCGCGCCGGGTGAGCCGGTCGACCTCGGCCAGGGTCAGCTCCAGGGTCTCGGGCATCGGCGGCCAGGAGAACGAGGGAGTGCCGTCGCGCAGCAGGTGCGCGGTGGGCTCACCGTCGGTGACCACCATGATGACCGGCTCCGACTGCGGGTAGCGGCTCAGCAACCGGCCAGCGATGAGCAGGGCGTGCTGCAGGTTCGTGCCCTGCACCATCTCGGAGTCGAGCCCGGCGAGCTCGACTGGCCGCAGCTCCCGGGCGTAGTCCGAGAAGCCGACAATGTGGATCTTGTCTTGCGGGAACGACGTGCTGACGAGCGTGTGCAGCGCGAGTGCCGTCGACTTCGCGATGCCCCAGGTGCCCCGCAGCGCCATCGAGTAGGACAGGTCGACGAGCAGGCACACCGCCGCCGTGGCGCGGCGCTCCGTCTCGGCGACCTCGAAGTCGGCCACCGCCAGGCGGATCGGGTGGCCCCGGCCGGGCGGACCGCCGCGCAGCACCGCGTTGCGGACCGTGCGGACGACGTCGATCGGCTGGGCGTCGCCGAACTGCCAGGCCCGGGAGGTGCCCAGCAGATCCCCGGCGGAACCCGCGTCGGTCACGCTGTGATCCCCGCGGCCCCGGGCGGAGACCTGCCGGAAGATCCGGGCCAGTGCGGCCTGCCCGATCCGGCGCACCGCCCGCGGGGTGAGCTCCAGGCTCCCGGCCCGGCGGGTGAGGAATCCCTGCCGCTCCAGCTCCCGTTCGATCTCCTGCAGCCCTCGCAGATCGTCGACGGCGGACCGGCCCAGCGCCCGGGCCACCGCCTCGGGGTCGACGTCTTCCAGGGCGGCCCCGGCGTAGTCCTGCCCCAGCGCGGCGGCCAGTTCGTCCAGCTCCGCGAGCTCCTCCAGCGCGGTGGTGGCGTCGCCGAGGCCGAGCGGTTCCTCGCCGGTCAGGCCGTCGCCCAACCGGCCGGCCCGCCCCCGCAGCCGTCCACCCCAGTTGAGGTCCGGTCGGGACGCGCGCAGCGCCTGCGCCAGGCGTGACATCTCCGCGGCGAGCCCCAGGTCCTCCATCGCCGTGGACATCAGGTCGGCGAGTTCGGAGCGCTGCTGCGGGGTGAGCCCGGCCAGCAACCGCGCGGCGGCGGCGGCCCGGCGGGCCAGCGCGTCAACCAGTTCCTCCAGCGAGCCGGGGTTCTCCGGAAAGAAGTCGCCGAACTCCCGCATGAACCGGGCGAACGCCTCGTCGGTGTCCTCACCGCGGGCGTCCGCCTCCAGCAGGGCGTTGAGCGCGCCGACCATCTCCCGGATCCGGGCGAAGTCCTCGGGCGTGGCCCCCTCCAGGGCCTGCTTCATCCCCCTGAACTGGGAATCGAGGACCTCGCGACGCAGCAGCTCGGAGATCTTCTCGTACGTCTCGCGGGCCGGCTGCGACTGCCAGTCGTACTCGGCGAGCGAGCGCACCGCACGGGCGGGGTCCGCGGGCAGCGCGTCCAGCTCGGCTTCGCGCAGCCGGGCGTCGTCGGAGGGGTCGGGGAACAGCGCCGCCCGTTCCTGGCCCACGGCGGTGTCGAGCAGCCGGCGGACCTCTTGGAGCGTCCCGTCCATCCGGCCGTGGGATCGGGCCTCCCGCCGGTGCCGCTCGACGGCCCGGCGCATGTCGTCCAGACCACGCCGGCCCGGCATGCCCCGGCGCAGCAGCGACTCCAGAGCCTCCCGCGGGGTGCGTCCCTCCATAATCTGGCGGGACATCTCATCCAGGGCGTCGGACGCGGTGAAGGGAGAGGCGAGTGGGTCGGGTCCGCCGTCCCACGGGCCATACCGGAATGTTCCGGAATTCACTGTTCCTCCTGGAAGCTTCCGTGCCGAGGCCAGGTGCCGCCGGGTCAGGTGCCGTAGACGGTCCGTCCGGGAAGCTCTTCCTTGGCCAGCCGGCGGTTGAGGTGCAATCCCTCCATCGCCAGCTCCAGCGCGGCCGCCGCGAGCCCCGGCGACTCCGCCCCGTCCACGCCGAGCCTGGTCAGGATCGCCGCGAGCCCGGGCACCGGCCCGACCCGGCGCAGCAGCTCGGCCGCCGCTACCAGGTCGCCGGTCTCGACCGGGCCATCCGCGTCGAAGCGGGCCTGCAGGCCGGTGAGGTCCGCGCCGGCCAGCCTCGCCCGGAATGTCTCGGCCACCGCGCGGCGCAGCAGCAGCGCGAGGACCTCGTCCTCCCGGCCCTCCTCCAGCTGGTCGAACTCGACCTTGCCGCGTACCGCCGGGACGATCGCGGCGAGGTCGACCACCCGTGCGGTGGGCGTCTCCTCGCCGGTCAGCGCCGCGCGGCGGACTGCCGAAGCCGCCACCGTCTCGGCCGCGGCCACCGACACCCGGGCCGACACCCCCGAGCGCTGGTCGACCTGGGGGGCGTCGCGCACCAGCCGGGTGAACCGGGCCACGATCTCCACCAGGTGATCGGGTATCTCCGGTGCGCCGAGCGGGGACCCCGCCCAGGACATCACCGCCTCCTGGCGGATCAGCGCCAGTTCGTCGGTGAGGTGCAGCGGGTAGTGGGTGCGGACCTCGGCGCCGAACCGGTCCTTGAGCGGCGTGATGATCCGCCCCCGGTTGGTGTAGTCCTCGGGGTTGGCGGAGGCGACCAGCAGCAGGTCCAGCGGCAACCGGAGCAGGTAGCCGCGGACCTGGATGTCCCGCTCCTCCAGCACGTTGAGCAGCGCGACCTGGATCCGTTCGGCGAGGTCGGGCAGCTCGTTGACGCTGAAGATCCCGCGGTTGGTGCGCGGCACCAGCCCGTAGTGGACCGTCTCGGGGTCGCCGAGCGTGCGGCCC
>NZ_CDWWXB010000048.1:5186-12625 GCF_977971855.1 Frankia sp. CoWAU3
CTCGTGTCCGGGGTCGCGAGCTTCTCGCTGAACCGCTCGCCGCGGTGCCGCCAGACCACCGGCAGCGCGTCACCGAGATCGGCCGCCAGCGCCCGGCATCGGCCACAGACCGGCGCGTAGGGGTGGTCGTTGATCTCACAGCCGGCGACGGCCGGCGACCACTCGTCGAGCAGGCTCACCAGAGTGCGGATGAGCCGGGTCTTGCCCTGCCCGCGCTCGCCGAGGAAGACGATGTCGTGACCGGCCAGGATGGCCCGCTCGACCTGGGGAAGGACGGTCTCGTCGAAACCGACGATGCCCGGGAACCGGGGGCCGTCGCCCTGCATCAGGGCGACGAGGTTGTCGCGCAGCTCCGTCCGCACCGGGCGGTGCGCGTGCCCGCTGCGGCGCAGCCCACCCAGGGTGGTGAACTGCGGGGCGGCGGCCGTCGGCGGGTGGGCCGCAGATGCCACGGTCGGGGGCACGGTCGGTGGTATGGAATGACTCGGCTGTGCCGGCAGATCCTCCACCCGTCGACGGTACGCCGACGCCGCCACCCGTGCAGCCGGGCCTGCGGTCGTCCGCTGCTGGCGTAGTCAGCCCGAGTAGGGCGACACCGAGACGATCTCGACCTTGGCCGAACGGCCGTTGGGCAGCGTGTAGGAGACGGTCTCGCCCGCCTTGTGCCCGGTCACCGCGCCGCCTAGCGGGGACGCCGGGGAGAAGACCTCGATGGGCGTGCTGTGGTCCTCGCGCGAGCCGATGAGGAACTTCTCCGTCTCTCGTTCGCCGGGGAAGCGCACCTCGACGACGGTGCCGGGGCCGGCCTCGCCGGTCGCCGCGGGTGCCTCGCCGACCTGGGCGTCGCGCAGCAGGTCCGTGAGCTGGCGAATCCGGGCCTCCTGCTTGCCCTGCTCCTCCTTGGCCGCGTGGTAGCCGCCGTTTTCCTTGAGGTCGCCCTCCTCGCGGGCAGCCTCAATCTTGGTCGCGATCTCCGTACGCCACGGGCCGGTCAGGTAGTCGAGCTCGGAGCGGAGCCGGTCGTATGCCTCCTGGGTGAGCCAAGTCTGCTGCGTCACGCGGGTCACGCTCCTCGGTGAACATCAAAAGGGCCATCATACCAAAATGAATCAAGGAATCCGATGTCGGGCTTGGTGGCTCCGGCGGCGTCTGGACCGCCCGGAAGCTCCGGACCGGCGGGTCAGCCCTTACGGGTGATCCGACAGCCCTCGCCTTCGACCTCGACCACGAATGCTTCACGCAGGGGTGGGAGGACGACGGAACCGGCCGTCGTCCATCGGCCCTCCGGAGCGGGCCGACGACGATGTCGGTGCGCCGGTCGACGGCAGGCCTGCCGTCGAAGCATGCGCGGACGGTGCATTGTGCCACGGCGTTGGGTGACTTTTCCAGACCGAACGCGGGGCGGGCCCCGGCGGTTCCTCAGGCGAGGTCGGATCACCCAGACCGGTGAGCCCGGAACAACGTTGAGGCATCAGCAACGTCGAGGGATCAGGAACAATGGGCCGCATGCCTGCGGTCCACGATCGGCATGGCCTGCGCCTGATGGCCATCCACGCCCACCCCGATGACGAGTCCAGCAAAGGCGCCGCCACCATGGCACGTTACGCCAGCGAGGGCGCCGACGTCCTCGTGGTCACGTGTACCGGGGGGGAGGAGGGCAGCATCCTCAACCCCGCGATGGACCAGCCAGGTGTCGCCGCCCAGATGGCGGAGATCCGCAGGCAGGAGATGGAGGCTGCCCGGCTCATCCTCAGGGTCCGCCAGGAGTGGCTCGGCTTCGTCGACTCCGGACTGCCTGAGGGCGATCCGCCGCCGCCTGTTCCGGACGGGCGGTTCGCCACCATCGCGCTCGGCGAGGCGGCCCGTCCGCTGGTCCGGTTGATCCGTCAGTTCCGACCACAGGTCATCACGACCTACGACGAGTCGGGCGGGTATCCGCATCCCGACCACATCATGACCCATCGGGTCAGTGTGGAGGCGTTCGAGGCGGCCGGTGATCCCGACCGTTATCCCGAGGCCGGCGTCGACGCCGGCCTCGAACCCTGGCAGCCGCTCAAGCTTTACTACCACCTCACCTTCCACAAGGAGCGCGTCCTCGCTCTCCACGAGGAGATGATGGCCCGCGGTCTGGAGTCCCCCTATGCCGAGCGGCTGGCCGAGTGGGTCGACCGCGCCGAGGACACCGGTCGGCTCACCACCCAGGTGGAGTGCGCGGACTGGTTCGAGACCCGCGACCGGGCACTGATCGCCCACGCCACCCAGGTCGACCCCACCGGATGGTGGTTCCGGATACCCCTGGAGGTGCAGCGAGACGCCTGGCCGACGGAGGACTACCAGCTGGCCCGTTCTCTTATCGAGGTCGGCATGCTGCCCGAAGACGATCTGTTCAACGGCGTGTGACTCTCCGGTAACCCGACCTTTCAGGTGGCATGTGACTGTTCGGATGACATGTGACTTTTTGAACAGTATGTGATCTAGTCAACGGTGCGTGACCGCGGAGGCGGAGGACTCGTACGGCAGGGCGTAGGGTCGGAATCGGCGCCCGTCGTGGAGTGTCCCCGTGGCGGGCGGTGACAGCAGGTGTGGCGGACACCAGAGGACACCAGGTGTGAGGACGTGCCCGTGAACGAGGTCTTCGCCGCTTCCGTGCTGGTCGAGAGGAAGATCGACGCCGGAGCCGTCGGGCTCCTCGTCGTCCTGGCACTGATCGCGGCCTCCAGCGTGATCTTCTTCTTCCTCTCGAAGAGCCTGCGCCGGATGCGGTCGAACGTCGCCAGCGGCGAGTTCGCCGGCGTCGACCCTGATCCGAACGCGATGCGCCGGCTGGACGGCGGAGACGGGCCGGTTATCGACGGGGAGGTCGTCGAGGAGACCGCAGGCACCGCCGGCGCCGGTAGCACGGCGGGTGGCGGCGAGCAGCTGGACCTGCCGACCCAGCCTGGACCCCCCGCGGGCTCCGCGGGGAGCGATCGGTAGGCGGCTGCCGCAGACCCCGGCTAGGCGGGGGAGATGGCGATATTCACGATCCGGCCGGGCACGACGATGATCTTCTTGATCGTCCGACCATCGGTCTGCCGGGCGAACTCGGGATGCGCGGCGAGCAGATCGCGAACCGTCTGCTCCGCTGAACCGTCCGGAACCTCGATGGTGAACCGGACCTTCCCGTTCACCTGGACCGGGATCGTCCTGACCGACTCGGCGGCCAGCGCCGGATCCCTGATCGGGAAGGCGACCGTGCTGACCGACTCCTCGTGACCGAGGCGGGACCACAGTTCCTCGGCGATGTGCGGAGCCAGCGGGGCCGCCATCAGGGTGAGCGGCTCGGCGAGCGCGCGGGGGGTGGGGGATTTCCCGTAGCTCTTGCTGACGAAGTTGGTCAGTTCGATGAGCCGGGCGACCGCGGTGTTGAACCGCAGCCCCGCGTATTCGGCGGTGACCGTGAGGATCGTCCGGTGCAGGACGCGAAGAGCCTCGCCGTCCAACGGCTCGTCAACGACGGCGGCCGCCCCGGTGGTTTCGTCGACGACGGTGCGCCACAGCCGCTGGAGGAACCGGTGCGAACCGACGATGTCGTCGGTGTGCCATGGCCGGTCGGCGTCGAGCGGGCCCATCGCCATCTCGTAGACGCGCAGCGTGTCGGCGCCGAACCTGTCGTACATCTCGTCCGGGCTGACGCTGTTCTTCAGGCTCTTGCCCATCTTGCCCGAGCGCCGGTTGACCGGGGCGCCCTGGAAGAGGAACCGGCCGTCGGGGGTCGCCGTCACCTCGGCAGCCGGGACGTACATGCCCCGGGCGTCGGTGAAGGCATCCGCCTGGATGTAGCCCTGGTTGAACAGCCGCTTGAACGGCTCCTTGGTGGAGACGTGGCCCAGGTCGTAGAGCACCTTGTGCCAGAACCGGGCGTAGAGCAGGTGCAGCACGGCGTGCTCGACACCGCCGACGTACAGATCGACGCCGCCGTCGCCGGGAACCGCGCCCGGCCTGGCCATCCAGTAGCGCTCGACGGTCGGGTCGACGAAGCGCTCGGTGTTGGTCGGGTCCAGGTAGCGCAGGTAGTACCAACACGAACCGGCCCACTGCGGCATGGTGTTCGTCTCGCGCCGGTACTGCTTCGGCCCGTCGCCGAGATCCAGGGTGACCGTCACCCAGTCGGCCACCCGGGCCAGGGGGGGCACCGGGTCGCTCGCGTCGTCCTCGGCCATCGCCGTGGGCCGGAAGTCGGTCATCTCCGGCAGCTCGATCGGCAGCAGCTCGTCGGGAACCGCGTGAGGCAGCCCGTCGACGTCGAAGACGACCGGGAACGGCTCGCCCCAGTACCGCTGGCGGGAGAACAGCCAGTCCCGCAGCCGGTACGACCGCGCCGACCTGCCGGCGCCGAGCTCCTCCAGCCAGTGAACCGTGGCCTTGATCGCCTCGCTTTTCGACAGGCCGACCAGCACCGGGGCGCCGGCCGGACCGGGCCGATACTCGCCCGCACCGCTGAACGCCTCGGGCCACTGCGCTGATGGAGTCGCGGGCACTACCCCGTGCGCGGCGTACCAGTCCGCGTCCGGCTCCAGCACGGCGGGGATCGGCAGGTCGAACGCGCGGGCGAAGGAGAAGTCCCGGCTGTCGTGCGCCGGTACCGCCATGATCGCCCCGGTGCCGTAGCCCAGCAGTACATAGTCGGCCAGGAAGACCGGGATGACCCCGCCACCGACCGGGTTGCGCACGTACGAGCCGGTGAACACGCCGGTGCGGTCGATGACCTCCTCGCCACGCTGCCGGTCGCTGCGGTGGGCCGCGAACTCCCGGTAGGCGTCGACGGCGGCTCGCGGGGTCCACGCCGGATCGGTGCCTGCCGCCGGCCCGGCGGTGCCCGCTGGTTCCGTGCCGCCGCCCGGCTGTCCCGCCGGGAAGCGCCAGCTCACCGGGGTGTCCGCCGGCCAGGTGTCGGCGATCAGCGCGTCGACCAGGGGATGTTCGGGCGCGAGCACCAGGAAGGTGGCCCCCGCCAGGGTGTCCGGGCGGGTGGTATAGACCTCGATGCGCCGGGCGGTCGATGAGCCAGACGGATCGGACGGATCGGACGCCCTGGATGGACCTGCCCCCTCGCCGGGGGCGACGACGGTGAACTCGACGCTGGCGCCCTCGCTGGGACTGATCCAGTTGCGCTGCATCTGCTTGATCGAGTCCGGCCAGTCGACCAGGTCGAGGTCGGAGATCAGCCGCTCGGCGTAGGCGGTGATCCGCAGGATCCACTGCTTCAGCGGCCGGCGAAACACTGGGTAGTTCCCGATGTCGCTGCGGCCGTTGGCGGTGACCTCCTCGTTCGCCAGCACGGTGCCCAGCCCCGGGCACCAGTTGACCAGCTGTTCGGAGATGTAGGCCAGGCGGTGCGCGTTGACGACCTTCCGGCGGGACACCTCGTCGAGTTCGGTCCACGCCAGCCCGGCCGGGTTCGCCGCCCGGACCGCGTCAACCGACACGGCCGTGTTCCCCCCGGCGGGGCCGGCTACCGGCGCCCGGGTGCCCGCGGCGAACTCCTCGATCAGCTCGGCGATCGGCCGGGCCCGGCCGGCCTGCGGGTCGTACCAGCTGTTGAAGATCTGTTGGAAGATCCACTGCGTCCAGCGGTAGTAGCCCACGTCGGTCGTCGCGATCTCGCGGCGGGTGTCGTGGCCCAGCCCCAGCCGGGAGAGTTGGCGGCGCATGTTGGCGATGTTGGCGTTGGTGGTGTCGCGGGGATGCTGGCCCGTGTTGATGGCGTACTGCTCGGCGGGCAGGCCGAAGGAGTCGTATCCGAACGGATGCAGCACGTGCCGGCCGGACATCCGCAGATAGCGGGCGAACACGTCGGTGCCGATGTACCCCAGCGGGTGCCCGACGTGCAGCCCCGAGCCGCTCGGATAGGGGAACATGTCCATGATGTAGAACGGCTCCCGGCCGGCGACCTTCTCGAAGCCCGCCGAGAGCGGCCCGACCGGGTTCGGCGAGTTGAACGTGCCCTCGTCGGCCCACCGGCGCTGCCAGCGCCGCTCGATGTCGGCGGCGAGCCGGGCGTCGTACCGGAAGCTCGGCTCGACGCTCCCGGTCCCGGCGGGGGCGCAGCCCGCGGCTGCCGGGATGATCCCGCCGGATGCGCCGGTCGGTGCCACCGTGGTGTCCGCGGCGCCGGTCCGGGCGCCGGGCTCGGCCGTCTCACTCATCGCTCGTGCCATCCAAACTCGTTGGTACGTCGACCCTCTCACCGCTCTCGCGGCGGGAACGGCGGCCTGACGGACGGCGGTCGGGCGAGCGGACGGCGGGGATCGTGCGGTCCCACGAGCCTATCCGCCGGGTACGTCGGCGCGGCGGGCCGGTCGAGGAAGCGCGCCGATCACGTCGGCGCGGCGTGGAGATGAGGGCGGACTACCTGGGCGCGCCTTTGGTTGCATATCCAGAGGCCTACGGGGTTCCGCGGGCCTGGCGGACACGCAGATCATGAGGAGTTCGGGTGCCTAACAAGCTCGCGGAGCAGACGTCTCCGTACCTGCTACAGCACGCGGACAACCCGGTCGACTGGTGGCCCTGGAGCCCGGCGGCCTTCGCCGAGGCGGCCCGGCGGGGGGTGCCGGTGCTGCTCTCGGTGGGCTACGCATCCTGCCACTGGTGCCATGTCATGGCGCACGAATCGTTCGAGGACGTCGTGACCGCCGAGTACATGAACGACCACTTCGTCAACATCAAGGTGGATCGGGAGGAGCGGCCCGACGTCGACTCCGTCTACATGGACGTCACCGTCGCCCTGACCGGGCACGGCGGCTGGCCGATGACGGTGTTCCTCACCCCTACCGCCGAGCCGTTCTTCGCCGGCACCTACTTCCCGCCGCGTCCCCGGCCTGGCATGGGGTCGTTCCGTCAGGTCCTGACGGCGGTCACCGAGGCCTGGCAGACCCGGCGGGACGAGATCGAGGAGTCGGGGGCGGACATCGCCCGCCGGCTCGCCGAGGCGGCGACGCGTGGTCCGGCGTCCGGTCTCGCCGCCGAAATCACCCCGGCTCTGCTCGACACCGCCGTGGCGGGGCTGTCGGCCCGCTTTGACGCCCGTCACGGTGGATTCGGCGGTGCGCCGAAGTTCCCGCCGTCCATGGTCGCCGAGATGCTGCTGCGGCACTCCGCCCGCACGGGGGACGCGCGCAGCCTGGAGATGGTCGCGGTGACCTGCGAACGGATGGCGCGTGGGGGCATCTACGACCAGCTTGCCGGGGGGTTCGCCCGGTACAGCGTCGATGCGACGTGGACGGTCCCGCGCTTCGAGAAGATGCTCTACGACAACGCGCTGCTGCTGCGGGTCTACCTGCACCTGTGGCGGGCCACCGGGTCGGCACTGGCCGAACGGGTGGTCCGGGAGACGGCAGCCTTTCTGCTCGCGGATCTGCGCACCCCCCAGGGGGGGTTCGCCTCGGCGCTCGACGCGG